>CAMHEN010000001.1 GCA_946184165.1 uncultured Clostridia bacterium
GTTGAGCTGTATTCATTCATGAGGTGCCCGTCGGGCAAAAGGTACCAGCAGTTGTATTCCCATCCAGCCGCGGGATGGGAGACCGTCTGGCCGACGAGGCAGTAAATGTCAAATACGGCGCTCGGTTCACTGTTCTCCGTGATTTTGCCGAAAAGCAGCTCATCCACGCCGTCGCCGTTGATATCCCGCTGCAGCCAGCCGAGGCGCATGTCCTGGGCGCGCTTAAAAATATCACTGACACCGAGCTCCTCCGGCGTATAGTCTGACCAGCCGGTCTGTATCCCCTCGACTGTTTTTCGGATGAGCTCCGCATAAGGTGCATAGAGCGCGGGCTCGGGTGATAACGCAGGCAGTTCCGGAGCGGGCTCCTCTACGGGTACAATGCCGCTGTCGTCGGCGGGTTCTGCGGGCGGGGCAGACGACGGCTTCGGCGTCACAACAGGCTCCGGCGAGGGGATTGCCGCCTGCGCCGGGGTCTGCTTTCCACAGCCTGCCGTCATGAAAAGCAGCAGAAGAAGACAAAGAAGCCAAACCTGTTTTTTCATACCGTCCTCCGTCAATATCCGGGATCAGCCAGACTCCAGAGATAGAGCCTCTGGGACATGGGACTGTCCGGTGAATAGCCGCCGTTCGTATGCAGGGCGGCGTTGGAGACGACCGAGAAGGGGAGCGCCCCGGTCTCATACTCCGCGAGAAAAGCCTCCTCCTGAAACAGCAGAACGCCGAGCGGGAGGTGGTAGTCGCTCGACACGATGGCGAGGGATTTGACCTGCGGGTATTTCTCCCGCAGAATGGCGGCGGTAAATGCCGCGTTGTCGCCCGTGGTCATGGACCTGTCCTCGGTGATGATCCGCGTCCGGTCTACCCCGTGCTCTGCAAGCCAATCCGCCATAACGCCCGCCTCGGTCACTGTGGGGTTCTGCCAGGCAGTCCCGCCGCCGGTCACCGCGATGCGCGCGTTGGGATATTTCTCCGCGCAGCGCAGCGCCGTCTCACAGCGCCCGCGCAGCTCCTCGCTCATAGAGCCGTCGGCGTGGAGCTGGAAGCCGAGGACCACGAGGCAGAGGCTCTCGTCCTCCGGCAGCCCGTCAGGCAGCACACCCTCGTTTATTTCGAGCGCCGTGTTGACAAACGCCCAGAAGTCCATGATCTTTCCCCACAGCGCGCCGAGAGCGGGATCGGCGGCGTGAAGCGCATCCAGATCGCTTCGGATGGTCTCCCCTGCAGCCTCCTGCCGGTCGGCATAGGCATAGACCATATCGCTGACCAGGTTATAGGTCTTCTCGGTGTACCCCCGCGGCGGCAGGAAGGGTGTCGGCGCAGCTGTGGGTTCAGGTGTTATGACCGCAGTCTGCAGGGGCGCCGGTGCGGCGGTCTCGACTGGGGCGGTCACTGTCGGCGTCTGCACTGCGGGGGCGGGCGTAAAAGACCCGGCAGGGCTGATCCGGCGGAGAAACAAAAGGCCGGAGAGAATCAGGATGAGAAGCAGCAAAAGCAGCAGGGGAAACAAGGTTTTCCTTTTCATAGCCGCCTCCTCAGTATGCAAGGATACCGTCTATCCCATAATACCGGGCCATGTATTCATTTGCCCAGTCGTCGGGGTCTTCCGTGTTGAGGTAGTCGAGACCCGAAACCGCGCTGTACCGTGTATCGGGATAGGGGCGCGGCACCTGAACAATCCGCTCCCCGCTGTCGGCGCAGGCGATGATAAGCTCCTCATTATACCGGAGCTTCGCGTGGATGCGCAGGATGTCCGACACGCCGATCCCGACGGCGTACAGGCTGAAGAGGAAACAGACTGCGCAGAGTGCGGCGGTGATCCTGACGCCGCCCGATTCCATCAGCGGCGCCGCCAGCACGACGTTCGCCGCAATCAGCAGCACAAGGCCGATATACGTGCTGCGCCCCGCGGTGTACATCGCAAAGGTCAGCACAAAGTGTCCCGCTGCGGAGCCGAAGAGGTATACAAGGGACAGACGCCGCAGCTTTTTTGATACCCCCGCCCGGAGGCTCAGCATCCGGAACAGAACAAAGCTCAGCAAAAGCGGCCAGAAGCGGAGATAGAACCCGGCATTGTCTATAAAATTCTGAACCAGCACGTCAAAGCGAAACTCCGCAGACTTGTTCACGGTCTCCGCCGGGGCGAGCATCATATAGAAAAACCCCGCGAGTATCAGGGCAAGGGAGCAGATGAGCCAGCCCTGCGGCAGCTTCTTCTCCTCGAAAGCGAGCAGCAGAAGAAAGAGCAGCGCCATGGCCACCAGAGCTACGGTGGAGTTTTCGCTGTAAGCGCCGACAAAGAAGGAGAAAACGAGGTAGGCGATCTGAGCGGTCTTCGCGGGAGCTGCCCCCGTGAGATAGTGCCGCGCCCACGGAAGCAGCCAGAGCAGGCAGAAAACCCCGCACCAGAGATAATTGATCGAACCCGTGAGCCAGAGGAAGACCTGCCCGAAATCCGGCTGGAGGATCCAGAGACATCCGAAAACGGCGAGCTGGAGCAGGACATTGACCCTTCCGTCCCAAACGGCGATGCGGCAGATCAGCAAGACGAGGGCCGCAAAGAAGAGGGCGTTCATCAAGTCGAACATCCCCTTCGGCAGCAGCAGAAAGAGCTGTACGAGAAAATGTGCGATCACGCGCCCGTTCATGCTGGAGCGGTGTGCCTGCATGGACGGAAAGATCTGCCCGACGGCCGTGATCCGGCTTCCGTCGGCGTAGCTGAAGCAGTAGCGGTAATCATCCGCCACGAGGTCGGACATGTGGCTGCAGAAGAACATCAGCAGAAATATCGCCGAGAGAATCAAGGCCGCCGCGGCCTTTGAACGGTTCAGAGAAGAGAACGTTTTCACTCCGCGCCCCCTCTCAATTGCCGAAGACCCAGAGATGAGTCACGCCGAAGGCTTCCCGGATGAAGTAGTTGAGCATGACGAAGAAGTAGCCCCAGGGAGCGGCCACGCCTGCGGCGTCTGAAACACCCAGACTCTTCGCCATGAGCTTTGCGCGGTAGAGGTGGTAGGCGCTCGATACGATGGCGACCCTGCCCTCCGGCTCGTCTCCGAGAGAGCGGATGATCTCAAAGGAGAACTGCAGATTCTCCATGGTGGAGGTGGCCTTCGGCTCCATGATCACGCGCGCCGGGTCCACCTTGCGGGCAATCAGCCAGTCATACATGGCCTGCGCCTCGGTGATGCTTTCGCCCGGGCCCATGCCGCCGGAGACAATGGCGATGGCGTCGGGGTGCTCGTTCAGATACTGCAGCGTCCCCTCCAGACGCCGGATCAGGGTGAGGGAGGGCTGATCCTTGTAAACCGCGGCGCCGAGGACGATGAGATAATCCCGCCCGGCGTCCGCGTCTGTGCGGGCGTTTCTGATGATAAAGCTCTCCACAAAACAGAAGTAGCAGAGCCCAATGCACACCAGCGCCACGACGATCCGCCATAAGACGACTGGGAGAAAGCGATGCAGAAGCAGCAGCGCCGCGATAAAGAAGCAGATATAGCCCCACCAGGCATAGCCCCGCAGGGCAAAGCGCAGGAAGAGACCGGCACCCGAGAGAAGTCCCACCAGTACCGGGAGGTTTTTCCGGACGTGCCAGAACACGATTCCCGCGCTCACAGCGCCGATGGCATAGGCATGGTAATGCAGTCCTGCCCCAAAGCGCAGCAGCAGGGCGACCGTCATCAAAATCGCCGCCCAGACGGCCCAGAGGTTTTTTTTCATTCGCACAGCGCCTCCCAGCGCTCATACAGCTCCATAAGAGCTGCCTCCTGTTCTTCTTTCCCGGCGGCGATTTCCATGAGCTTCTGGTAGTCGCTGCCGTTTGCCTCGGCCTCCCGGTCCAGCACCGCGATCTTCTCCTCGAGCTTTGCAATCTCGCGCTCCAGCTTCTGGATGGCTTTGTCATTGTTCTTCGTACGCTCGGGCCTGCTCCTCTTCTCCGGGGGCTTTTCCCGTTCGCGCTGCTTTTCGATCTGTGTCACGAGGGCCTGTCGATCCCGCCAGGCGCGGAATTCACTGTAGCTGCCGCGGTAGTCCGTGATCTGCCCGTCCCGGAGCTCCCAGACGCGGGTGGCAAACTTTTCAATGAAATATCGGTCGTGGGACACAAAGAGAAGCGTCTGCTCATAATCCGAAAGGGCGTCCTCCATCCACTCGCGGCTTGCGATATCCAAATGGTTCGTCGGCTCGTCGAGGATCAGAAAGTTGATGTCCCCGCCCATCAGCATGCAAAGGCGCAGGCGGCTCTTCTCGCCGCCGGACAGAGCGCCCACTGGGGTCAGCACATCCTCTCCCCGGAAGCCGAAGGCGGCAAGGCGGTCGCGGGCCTGCTGGGGCTCGCACCTGCAGTCATAGAGCATGGTGTCGAGGGCGGAGCGCTGTTCATTGGAAAAGCCTACAAGCTGCGGCAGATAAGCCGTGCGCACCGTGGGCCCGAGATAGAGCCAGCCCTTGTCCGGCTTCTCGAGATTCAGAATGAGCTTGACCAGCGTGGATTTCCCCGTCCCGTTGTCGCCGACAAGGGCGATGCGCTCCCCGCCGGTCACCAGCATGTCGAGACCGGAGAAGAGGGTGCGGCCGCCGAAGGACTTCTCGAGCCCGTCCATGACCAGCACCTCGTCGCCTACAAATTCACGTTCCTTGAATTTCACGGTGAGCTTTCGCTGCTGGGTGGGCTTTTCGCTGTGGCTGAGCTTTTCGATACGCTTTTCCATGGAGAAGGCCCGCTTGTGGAGCTTGTCGTTGCCCATGAAGGCCCAGAGATGCATCTGTTCGGCCGCGCGGGTGAGCTGTTCGATCTTGGCCTGGTCGCGCTCGTATTTCTTGAGCTTCTCCTCAAAGCGGTGCTGTCGCTCTTCCACGTAGAAGCTGTAGTTGCCGCTGTAGAATTCGGCTTTGCCCTCATTGATTTCAATGCAGCGCTGCACAACCTTGTCGAGAAAATAGCGGTCATGGCTGATGGCGAGGACGGTGCCCTTGAAGCGCAGGAGATAATCCTCCAGCCACTCGGTGGCCCGAAGGTCGAGATGGTTCGTCGGCTCGTCCAGCAGCAGAATATCCGTATTCTCCAGAATGAGGCGCGCAAGGTTCACTCTTGTCTTCTCCCCGCCGGAGAGGGAGGAAAAGTCCTGCGCCAGCATGGCGGGGGAGATGTCAAGGCCATTTGCGACTCTCGCCCTGTCCACGTCCATCTCATACCCACCGAGCCTTTGATAGTCCTCCTGCAGACGGTCATACTCCCGCAGCAGAGCGGGGGACTGGTCGTGCTCCATGCGTTCGGTGAGCTCCTCCATGCGCCCGCTGATGTCGTAGAGGCGGCGGTGGGCGTCCTTCAGGACCATCTCCGTGGTCCAGTCCTCAGGATAGACGGGGATCTGGGAGATGAGGCCGAGGCGCTTTCCCGGCGCCATGGCGATCTCTCCTTCGTCCGCGCGGAGCTCTCCGGTCAGGATGCGGAAAAGTGTGGTTTTCCCACAGCCGTTGTGGCCCAGAATGCCGATGCGCTCCCCGGCGGTGACGGAAAAGCTGAGGCCGTCCAGGACGTTTTTCCCGACCTCAAAGGATTTAACAAGATTGTTGACGGATAAATCTGTCATGACGGTTTGTTCCTTACATGTTTTTCACGGCCCACTGCAAAACCTCGTTCGTGATGCCGCCGGCCTTGCTGAGACCGAAGCCCCCGCGCTCAATGAGCGTCACAAAGGCGTAGGGATGTGCCTCATCATCCAGAAAGCCCACGAACCAGGAGTGAGACGCCCCATCCCCGAGCTCCGCCGTGCCGGTCTTGGCGCAGAGGGGGAGTCCCGGGAAGTTCACGTCCGCCTCGTAGTGGGTGACGGCGTTGTTTCGCATCATGCGTTTGAGCCTGTCGGCGGTGCCGGGCTTTACAAGCTCGGTAATCACGGGCGTCTCATCGGGGAGAAAATGCGGTTCAATCAGTATGCCGCCGTTTGCCACCGCGCAGAGGAAGCGCAGCATGGAGTAGGGGACCACCATATCGGTGCTCTGTCCGATGCCGGACCAGCCCGTCTCCGGGTCGCCGACGAATTCAAGCGGGTAGCTGCCCTTCGCCGTGGGGAGGCCGTCCAGACTGTGCCCGTCGAGAAAACCGTAATCCCGCACGTATTGAATCAACGTGTCCTGTCCGAGAGAGACTGCGATCTGGGCGAAGGCCACGTTGCAGGAGTTTGCCAGCGCCTGGTCGAAATTCTGGGTGTAGTGGCTCGCAACGCAGATGAAGGGGACGCCCGCGATCTCATACTCGTCCTCGCAATACCAGCGGCGGCTGTCGATATCGGGGATGCGCTCGATGGCGGCGGCCGCGGTGATGAGCTTGAAGATGGACCCCGGCGTGAAGGAAGCCGAGATACAGCGGTTGATAAACGCGCCATCCCGCTGTTCACCGCTGCTGTCGAGCGGGTCCACTGAAGGCGTGGATACCATGCCCAGCATTTCCCCGGTGCGGTAGTTGCACACCAGCATGCAGCCGCTGGCCCACTCACCGATGGATTCATAGATGCGGTTATTGAGTCTCGCGTCATAAGTGAGGGAGAGCTGCTTGCTCGTCCCGGCGTGGGTGGTTCCGGTCAGCAGGCTGAAGCCCTGCATGTTGTCCCAAAGGCGGGAGAGGATCCCGGTGCCGGTGCGGCCCCAGTAGTCGCCGGTTACGTGGTAGTTTGCGGCGCGGGTAATGCGGTCCGGGGAGTAGGTGCTCCGCGTCTCGTCGAAGTAGGCGAGAGTGATGCCGTTGCGGTCCACGATATGACCGACGGCGCCGGAGTTTGCGCGGGAGAAGTAGAGCGCCCAGTTTTCGCCATGCTCCACATAGCGCACCACATAGACCCCCATGCCGCAAACCACAAGAGCCGCAATCAAAAGCACGGAGAAAGCGCGATTCGTTATTTTTCTCGTGGCTGCCACACCTCCCAGTCGGAAAGATCGTCCTCACCGTCTGTGTCCTGAGACGCCGCCCGGACGGCAAAGCTCGCCTCACGGCGGTTGTCCGCGCTCTTGATGAAGGCCATCAGCATCCAGCAGCACAGAAGCGAGGTGCCGCCGCGGGACACAAAGGGGAACGTGACGCCCGTGAAGGGCAGGATATCCAGCGAACCAAACACATTCATCGCGAGCTGTACGAGCAGCATGCTCATGGAGGCGCAGGCTGCGATGGAGTAGTAGGCGGACCGCCCGTGTCTTGCCGTTCGCACCGCGAAGAGGGCAAGCACCAGCATGGCCGTCACCATGATGACGCCGATGATGAGCCCCTGCTCCTCGCACACTACGGCAAAAACCATGTCGGTGTTCGCGGCGAAAATATCCTTGAGCCAGCCGGCCCCGGCCCCCTTGCCGTAAAGACCTCCGGAGGCGGCGGCGGACATGGCGCGCGACTGCTGAAAGCCTGCGCCGTAAATATCCTCCCACACATGGCCCCAGGTGGCAAAGCGATTGGCGATATAGGGCTTGATGCTCACGGCGAGAAAACCCGCCATGCCTGCACCCGTCACGGCGAGGAATACCGTAGCCACGGAGCCGGAGCGCAGATAGGAGATCACAAGGAAGGTGACGAAGAAGATAAGTGCGGTGCCGAAGTCCCCGATCAGCGCGAGGGATACCACGCAGAAGGCGGAGAAAATGATGAACATGCGCAGATTTCGCCGGCTGAAGAGCTTGTCGAGCGTGGAGGCGCCCACATAGATATACCCAACCTTCACAAGCTCCGAGGGCTGAACGGAAAGTCCCCCGACCATGAGCCAGTTTCTCGCGCCGAGAACAGCGTCGCTGAAAGCGATGTTCACAAATAACAGCATGATCGACCCGATCACAACAACGGAGCGGGCTGCCATGGTGCGCTCCAGATCCCGCAGCCACCAGCCGAGAAGGGCAAAGAGCACCACTGCCGCGATCGTGAGCAAAAGCTGCTTCAAAAGATCGTCGGACGCGGAGGAGGCGGCGACAGACATGCCGAGGGATGTGAGATAGAACGCCAGGGTCTCGATCTCAAACCCGGAGCGGTTGAGAAAGCGCATGAAATGATAACAACACCACTCCAGGGCGATCAGCGCGACAAAGGCCAGCGCGATGGCGAGAAGATTTTTGCTGCGCGGCGACAGGGCGTGCTGAAGCAGTAAGGATAACTGAAAGAGCGTGAGCTCAAGGAGCGTGCCGGCGGGGGAGACCCCATGCCCGGCCCGCGTGCGCCTGGAATCGAGCTTCTCGCGCTTTTCCGGAGTGACCGCGCGAAAGCGCAGCTTTTCACCGCCGATGTTGAGCACGTCCCCCGTTTCGACGGGCAGACCGGAGGCCCCGGCCTGGGCGTTCTGTATCCATACCCCGTGCCTTGAAAAGATATCGTATACACGCCAGCGGCCGCTGCTGCCGCGGCGGAGGACCGCGTGGGCACGGCTGACGCCCGGAGAGATCACACGCACGTCCGCGCTCAGAGAGCGGCCGATCAGGTTTTCCCAATGGGTGAGGGGATAGTTCTCACCATTGTATCGCAGATAGCCCCATACCTCAGGCTCCGCATGTTCGGAGAGGAGGGAGCGGATGCAGCGCAGCAGAATGGCGATGGAAACGATGATCAGCACATATTTGCTCAAAGCCAGCACATAATCAGCAAGACCGCCCGTACGACCACCTCCTCACGCGATGCTCATTGCAATGAATATATGGAGCCGCAGCCAAGCCACGGCGCTGAGCCGCAAAGCGGCTCGGCGGAACGCCTTACGGCGTTTCGCTATTATAAAGTCATTATAACACACAGAAGGGCATATTGACAACAGTGCCCGCGTCAACTAAAATAAGAACGCCATGAAAAAACAGAATTTGGTTTGGATCCTGATCTTTACAGTGCTCGCCGCGGGCGGGCTGTTGTGGTATTTCTCACTCGGCCACGGGGTGGGAACGGTCGCCGTCGTCTCTGTCAACGGAGAGCAATTGGAAAGGATTGATCTCTCAAAAGTCAGAAAGGCTTATGACCTGGATATCACCACAGAGTATGGGCACAATATCGTGCATGTGGAGCCCGGCGCCATCTCGGTGTCGGAAGCCGACTGCCCCGATCAGATCTGTGTCTTTCAGGGAAAGCTCACGGGCAGCGGGATACCCATCATCTGCATGCCGCACCGGCTCGTGATCGAGATTGAAGGCGGTGACCTGGATGCGTAAGACCCGAAAGCTCACGCTGATGGCCCTCCTCACAGCCATCGCGCTCACGATCTTCGTGGTAGAGAACCAGATTCCGGCCCCCGTGCCCATCCCCGGCGTCAAGCTGGGCCTTGCCAATATTATCACGCTCATCACCATGGTGCTCCTCGGAAAGAGAGAGGCGGGCGTCGTACTGCTTGTCCGCATCCTGATGGGCGCCATGTTTGCGGGCAGTCCCTCCACGCTTCTGTTCAGTGCGGCGGGAGGTCTGCTCGCGTATCTTGTGATGTGTCTTCTCGTCGGCCGCTTCGGAAGCGATCGGCTCTGGATCGTCTCCGCCCTCGCGGGGATCGCCCATAACGCCGGGCAGCTTCTGGCCTGCGTGCTGGTTGTGAAGACGCCTGGCGTATTTGCTTATGCGCCTGTACTTGCGGCATCCGGCGTCATCACGGGCGTTTTCACCGGACTTGCTGCGCAGTCCCTGCTGAAAGCCCTGAAAAAACTGAAATTCTAAGTATTTTGAGCATATTTAAGGAGAACAAAAAACATGAGTGAATGCACACATGACTGCTCCACCTGCGGTAAAGACTGTGCCGACCGCACGGCTGAGAGCTTCCGCAAGAGTCTTCGCGAGGGGGCCAGCGTCAAAAAGGTCATTGCCGTGGTGAGCGGCAAGGGCGGTGTCGGCAAATCTCTCGTCACCTCCCTGATGGCCTCCGAGATGCAGCGCCGCGGCTTCAACTGCGCGGTGCTGGACGCGGACATCACCGGCCCCTCCATCCCGAAATCCTTCGGCATCCATGAACACTGCATGGGTACGGACGAGTATCTTCTCCCCGTGACCACCCACACCGGTATGCAGATCATGTCCATGAATCTTATCCTCGCTGACGAGACGGAGCCTGTCGTCTGGCGCGGTCCCGTGATCGCGGGCGCAGTGACCCAGTTCTGGACGGATGTCCTGTGGCAGGATGTGGACTATATGTTTGTCGATATGCCTCCCGGAACGGGCGACGTGCCGCTGACCGTCTTTCAGTCCCTCCCGGTGGACGGGATCGTCATCGTCACAACGCCGCAGGATCTCGTCGGCATGATCGTGGAGAAGGCCGTGCATATGGCGGCCTTGATGAACATTCCGGTGCTCGCCCTTGTGGAGAACATGAGCTACTACAAGTGTCCCGACTGCGGCAAAGAGCATGCCATCTTCGGCGACAGCAAGGTGGAGAGCCTCGCGAGACAGTATGGCATCGCCCACTTTGCAAAGCTGCCCATCGACCCTGTCATCACCACCATGGTGGACGCGGGCGAGGTGGAGTCTGTGAGCGGCGAGCATATCAGCCCCATCGTGGACGCCATCCAGAAGGAGGTCTGAGATGCGCATCGCGGTTGCCTATCAGGATGGACAGATCGGAGAACACTTCGGCCATGCGGAAATGTTCGCCGTCTATGAATATGAAAACGCGGATGTGAACCGCTGTACCAAACGTCTTATAGAGACAAGGGATCTCCACGGCCACCAGGCCATGGCGGATCTGATGCACCGGGAAAACGTGGACGCGGTCATCGCCGGCAATATGGGCGGGGAGGCCAAAGCGGCGCTTTTGAGCCTCGGCATCGTTCCCATCGCGGGCTATATGGGCAATGCCGACGATGCGGCGGATCTCCTCATCCTCGGCAATCTGCCGATCCTCCAGGGGGAGAGCCCCTGCGCGGGCAGTGGCTGCAGCGGCTGCTCCGGCTGTGCCGGCGGGGACTGCGACTGCACATCCTGCAGCTGCTGAAAAGAGAATAACCCCATGTCATAAAGGCAGCACGGATTCATTATTTCCGCGCTGCCTTTTTTCACGTCCTGTTCGCACGGCTGTTTGTCGGAATGGGGACATTCTGTAGGGGAATAGGATGGAGAGAGGTGATGGCTGTGCTGGAAAGCGCGTGGATATTGCTGATGAAAAGCCTGCTGCTCATGCTCCGCATCGCGCCCACGGATTCCTATCCGAAGCCTTTGACACGGGAGGAGGAAAAAGAATGTCTGGAGCGCTGGTTCTCTGGGGATCTCGCGGCCCGGAATCTCCTGGTAGAGCATAACATGCGGCTTGTTGCGCACATTGTCAAAAAATACTACCAGAATGACGATGTGGACGATCTCATTTCCATTGGGAGCATCGGTCTCATCAAAGGGATCAATACCTACAGACCCGACAAGGGAGTCCGTCTTGCGACCTACGTGAGCCGCTGTATCGAAAATGAGATCCTGATGTACTTTCGGAGCCGGAAAAAAACGGCTGGAGACGTAAGCCTTTCGGACGCTCTGGACGCGGATGGGGAAGGGAGCGGGCTCCAGCTCATGGACGTGGTGGCAAGCGATGAGGATCTTGCCGATCAGATCAGCAGCAAGGAACTCTGCCGTACCCTGCGGGAAATCATCGACCGCGCCCTCAATGAGCGGGAGGCGCGCATCATTCGTCTGCGCTACGGGCTCGAGGGCGGGAAACCCATGACCCAGTCGGAGACCGCAGGAGCGTGTAAGATCAGCAGATCCTATGTCTCCCGTATCGAGAAGCGCGCCCTGGAAAAACTGCGTGAGGTCCTTGAAGGAAAGGCTGCTTCAGGCTTGACCGTATAGTCTCTCTGGGGTCAAAGTGGGGGATGAGTGTCGGAGAAAGACTTGAATTCGTAACAAATTGGTGGTATAATGCAGCACAATGCGTAAATCCAAGCGCTTTCTCTGGAAAGGAGCGTGTGCGTTTGAGAAAAAAAACACTCTGGATTCTCTCCATGGTCGCGCTCTGCCTCGTGCTCTATGCTGTAGTACAGTCCCGGATGGAGAGCGGCGCCACCATCATCTTCGGCGGAAATGAGGGCACCTTTATCCACTCCGACAGCGCGAGCTTTGCCGACCGCAATGTCACCCCCACGCCGGAGCCTACGGAGGATATCTGGCCAAAGCTCACGACCAAGGACTTTGAAGACAATACCTATCTCCAGATCGTCAACAACAATAACCTCCTCTCCTCGGCCTACGAGCCGGAGGTCTCAAAGATCGCGCGGACCCGTTACATGATGTACAGCACGGAGTATATGCCGTACCTGGACGCCTTCCTTGATGCTATTGAGGAGGCGGGCTTTGAGTACTTCATTGCAGGCGCCTACCGTTCCTATTCCTATCAGGCCCACGTGTTCAACTCCAAGGCCAGCCAGATAGCCTATGAGATGTCCGGCGGCAAGCAGGTAGACTACACGGATCCAATCTATCAGGAGGCGGCGGAGAAAGCCAAATCCATCACTGCACCCGCGGGGGCGAGCGAGCATCAGCTCGGGCTCTGCGTGGATATCCTGGACAAAAACCGCCAGCGCCTCGTCTATGAAAACATGAACCAGGAGCTTTTCGCCTGGCTCGACGAGCACTGCGCCGAGTACGGCTTCATCAAGCGCTACCCCACGAGAAAGCTCCTGCTCACGGGCTGGGATGAGCCCTGGCATTACCGCTATGTGGGCCGCGAGGTCGCTACCTTCGTCATGGAGAACAATCTCTGCTATGAGGAATTCTACGCCCATTATTTCCCGGATTTTGAATACTGAGCCAAAAGCCTCCTCCGGGGGGCTTTTTCTTTTTCCCGGCATAGATTAAATGTCTCAATCGCTTGTGAATTGGAAAAAACTATGATATAATAAAGTATAATGGAAAAGTATGTGGTGAAGAGCAATGGATCATTTCGAACTTGTCTCGGACTATCAGCCGACCGGGGACCAGCCCGAGGCGATCGACACGTTGGTCGCGGGCATCGAGAATGGCATTGATGAGCAGATCCTCCTGGGCGTCACGGGCTCCGGCAAGACCTTCACGATGGCAAACGTCATCGCGCGCCTAAACCGCCCTACGCTGGTGCTGGCCCACAATAAGACCCTCGCCGCCCAGCTCTGCAGTGAGTTTAAGGAGTTCTTCCCGGAAAACGCCGTGGAGTACTTTGTATCTTACTATGACTATTATCAGCCGGAGGCGTATATCCCACACACGGACACCTATATCGAAAAGGACGCCTCTATCAACGACGAGATCGAGCGCCTGCGCCACAGCGCGACCTCCAGCCTTTTCGAGCGGCGGGACGTGATCGTCGTCTCCTCGGTGTCCTGTATCTACGGCCTCGGCGACCCCATCGACTATGCAAATATGGTCATTTCCCTGCGCCCCGGTCAGACCAGAAACTTTGACGAGCTATTGAAAAAGCTCGTGGAGATCCGCTATGAGAGAAACGATATCGCCTTTGAACGAAACAAGTTCCGCGTGCGCGGCGATACGGTGGAGATCTTTCCCGCCTACTCCAACGACAAGGCCATCCGCGTGGAATTTTTCGGGGACGAGATCGACCGCATCAGCGAGATCAACGTCGTCACCGGCACAGCCACGCGCTACTTAAACCACGCTGCCATCTATCCCGCAAGCCACTATGTCACCACCAAGGAGAAAATGGCCGCCGCCATTGAGCGCATCCGGGCGGAATGCGACGAGCGCGTCAAGTATTTCACCGACAACAATAAGCTCCTCGAGGCCCAGCGCATCCGACAGCGCACGGACTACGACATCGAAATGATGCAGGAGCTCGGCTACTGCACCGGGATTGAAAACTACTCCCGCGTCATCTCAAACCGCGCCCCCGGAAGCCCGCCCATGACGCTCCTTGACTATTTCCCCAAGGACTTTCTACTCTTTGTGGACGAGAGCCATGTGACCCTTCCCCAGGTGCGCGCCATGTACCGGGGTGACAGGGCCCGGAAGGAATCGTTGGTGGAATTCGGCTTTCGCCTGCCTTCCGCCTTTGACAACCGACCCCTCAAGTTCGATGAATTTTCCAGACGCATCCATCAGCGGGTCTATGTCTCTGCAACTCCCGGGGACTTTGAACGCGAGCGCGCGGGCCAGATCGCGGAGCAGATCATCCGCCCCACGGGCCTTCTCGATCCCGAGATATTCGTCCGGCCTGTCGAAGGGCAGATCGACGATCTCATCGGGGAGATCAACGGCAAGATCCAGAAGGGTCAGCGCACTCTTGTCACGACGCTCACCAAAAAGATGGCGGAGGATCTGTCGGCCTATCTCACTGGCTCCGGTATCCGCTGCCGCTATATGCACCATGATATCTCCACCATCGAGCGCATGGAGATCATCCGGGATCTGCGCCTCGGCGAGTTCGATGTTCTGGTTGGCATAAACCTTCTGCGCGAGGGTTTGGATATCCCGGAGGTGGGCCTTGTCGCCATCCTCGATGCGGACAAGGAGGGCTTCCTCCGGAGCGAGACGAGTCTGATCCAGACTGTGGGCCGCGCAGCCCGAAATGCCGAGAGCTTCGTCATTATGTATGCCGATACGATCACACCCTCCATGCGCGCCTGCATCACGGAGACGGAGCGCCGCCGTGCTAAGCAGAAGGCCTATAACGAGGCAAACGGCATCATTCCCAAGACCATCACCAAGAGCGTGCGGGAGCTTCTGGAGATCTCCACGGACGCGGCGCCCAGGCTCAAGGCAAACGGCGTCAAGATGACCGAGCGCGAGAGAAAGGAGCTCATCGCGTCTCTCGAGGCGCAAATGAAGAAGGCAGCTCAGATGCTTGAATACGAGATCGCAGCCCAGCTCCGCGACGAGATCATCCGCCTCAGGGGCGAAAAATAGACTCCTGCTTCAACAGGGAGGAACAATATGAAACTCATGATCCTCGATGGGAACAGCATCGTCAATCGCGCTTTTTACGGCGTCCGCTCCCTCAACGCGCCGGACGGGACGCCCACCAACGCGGTTTTCGGATTCCTGAACATCCTCCAGCGCATGCTGGACGAGCAGAAGCCGGACGCCGTCTGCGTGAGCTTTGACAGGAAGGAGCCGACCTTCCGCCATAAAGCCTACGACGGATACAAGGCCCAGCGCAAGGGCATGCCGGAGGAGCTCGCACAGCAGATGCCGGTTTTGAAGGAGACACTCGACGCCATGGGGATCCGCCGTTATGAGCTCGCGGGATACGAGGCGGACGATATTCTCGGCACCGTCTCGGTAAAGTGTACCGAGCAGGGCTGGGACTGCGTCGTCGTCACCGGCGACAAGGACAGCCTCCAGCTCATCACCGACACCACCACGGTCTGCAACGTCAAAACCCGCATGGGGAGCACCGAGACCATCAACTATACACCGGAAGTCTTCCGGGAGGAATACGGCTTCGACCCCCC
The DNA here is from genome assembly GCA_946184165.1 of uncultured Clostridia bacterium. Classification (GTDB taxonomy): domain Bacteria; phylum Bacillota; class Clostridia; order Oscillospirales; family Oscillospiraceae; genus Limivicinus. The sequence goes on from CAMHEN010000001.1 coordinate 15,361, forward strand.
GCAGATGGTGGACCTCAAGGCCCTCATGGGGGACAGCTCCGATAATATCCCGGGCGTTCCCGGCATCGGGGAGAAGACCGCCCTCGAGCTCGTGCGCCGTTACGGCACAGTGGAACGCATCTATGAAGACCTCGCGTCCCTCGATGTAAAGGACGGCGTGCGCAAAAAGCTCGCCGCGGGAGAGGAGAGCGCCCGCATGTCCTACTGGCTTGCCACCATCCTGAAGGAGGTCCCCATGGAGTTTGACCCAGCGGCAAACCTCTGGGACAAAAACTACACCGAGGCGCTCTACGGCCTTTTCAAACGCCTCGGCTTTCAGAAGTTTATCGACAGATGGGGCCTCACGGAATCTTCGGAGACTGCTGCGGCAGAGCGCGCGGAGGAACTGCCCCGGGTCACGGTATATTCTGAGGACACGCTGGACGCGCTTTTGGACGCGGCAGAGAAGGCGCCGCTTCTCGCGGTGGACTTCTCCCCGGCGCTGGATCAAATCGAAATCTGCGACGGGAAGCGCGTCTATGAGGCAGGGCGCATCGCTTGCGCCGACCGGTATTACGATCTTTTGAACATCGTGTTCAGCCCCGACAAGAGAAAAATCGGCCACCAGGTCAAGGAGCTCATGAACACTCTTGCCAGCGAAGGCTTGAGCCGGGAGGGCTTTACATTCGATACGGCCCTTGCAGCCTATCTCCTGGACGCAAATGAGAGCGACTATCCGCTCTCACGCATTTCCGCACGGTATCTCGGTACAGAATCTGCCGGGACCCAGGCAGTCTTTGCGCTCTATCCCGTGCTCAGCGAAAAACTCAAGGAGCTCGGCATGGCGGAGCTCTATCAGACTATAGAACTGCCCCTCTGCGAGGTCCTCTCCGATATGGAGCAGGCGGGCTTCTTTGTGGACCGCAAAGCCCTCTATGAATTCGGCGAGAACTTAAACGGCGATATCGAGCGCCTGCAGGAGAGCATCTGGCAGCATGCGGGCCACAGCTTCAACATCAATTCCCCCAAGCAGCTCGGCGAGGTTTTGTTTGAAGAGCTGATGCTGCCCTCCGGAAAAAAGACCAAAACCGGCTGGAGCACCAACATTGACGTAATGGAAAAGCTGCGGGGCAAGCACCCCATTATTGACGAGGTGCTGGAATACCGCACGCTCACCAAACTCAAATCCACCTATGCCGACGGGCTTCTGAAGGTGATCGGGGAGGACGGGCGTATCCGCTCCAGCTTTCAGATGACCGTCACCGCCACCGGCAGGCTCTCCTCCACGGAGCCGAACCTGCAGAATATCCCGGTGCGCAAGAAGCTCGGGGCAGAAATCCGAAAGATGTTTGTCGCCGGCCCGGACATGGTGTTGGTGGACGCGGACTACAGCCAGATCGAGCTTCGGCTTCTGGCCCACATCTCCGGGGACGAAGCTATGCGCGAAGCCTTTCTGAGCGGGGAGGATTTCCACCGCGTTACGGCAGCAAAGGTCTTCGGCGTCCCTCTGGAGGAGGTCACGACACTCCAGAGAAGCCGCGCCAAGGCGGTCAACTTCGGCATCGTCTACGGCATCTCTGCCTTTTCGCTCGCCCAGGATATCGGCGTCTACCCGAACGAGGCCAAGGCCTATATGGACGCCTATCTTGACCGCTATCACGGTGTGCGGGAATATATGGAAAAAATCAAAGAACAGGCAAAACGCGACGGTTATGTGGAGACGATCTTCCACCGCCGCCGTTGGCTGCCGGAACTCAAGAGCGCAAACTTCAACGTCCGCTCCTTCGGGGAGCGCGTGGCCCTGAACATGCCCGTTCAGGGGACCGCCGCAGATGTTATCAAACTTGCCATGGTGAACGTCCATCGCAGGCTTAAGGAGGAAAAGCTGCGGGCGCGTCTCATCCTCCAGGTACATGACGAGCTTATTGTGGAGTGCCCTGAGGCGGAGGCGGAGCATGTACGGCGGCTTCTGGAGGAGGAGATGGAGAATGCGGTACACTTCTCCGTCCCCCTCATCGCCGAGGCTCACATCGGCCACAGCTGGGCGGAGGCGCACTGATGATTTTTGCGATCCGTGACGTCCTGCCGCGGGAGATCCCGCAGATTGAGGCGCTGGAAAAAGCCTGCTTCTCCCTGCCCTGGACGCAGGACCAGCTCAAAAGCCAGCTCAGGGACAGGCAGCACGAGTTTATCGCCGCCGTCAGCGAGAGCGGTACGGTCCTCGGCTATATCGGCATGATGCATGTGCTGGATGAGGGGTATATCTCCAACGTGGCGGTCTCGCCCGACCGCCGCAGGCAGGGCATCGGCGATGCACTGATCGCGGCATTGATAAAAATCTGCGAGGCTCTGGGGCTGAGCTTTGTGACGCTGGAGGTCCGCGCCGGGAACAAACCCGCCATCGCCCTCTACGAAAAGCACGGCTTTGAAAGGGTGGGCCTTCGCAAAAACTACTATGACCATCCGCGTGAGGACGCGCTCCTCATGACGAAAACTTTTGAATCGAGGCAACAGCTTTGAAAATACTTGCGTTTGAATCCACCTGTGATGAGACTGCCGTCGCCGTCGTGGAGGACGGGCGGAAGATCCTCACCGACCAGATCCTGTCTCAGGCGTCCCTGCATGCAGTCTACGGCGGTGTCGTGCCGGAGATCGCATCCCGCTGCCATGTGGAGGCCATCTCCATTCTGGCTGAGCGCGCCGTCGAGGCGGCGGGCATTCAAAAAAAAGACATCGACGCGGTGGCTGTATCCTATGCCCCCGGGCTTATCGGCGCTGTCCTCGTGGGCGTAAACTTCGCGAAGGCCTGCGCGTCCGCCCTGCATGTGCCGCTTATCCCCGTACACCATATCCGGGGCCACATCGCGGCAAACTATCTCGCCTACCCGGAGCTCGAGCCGCCCTTTCTCTGCCTTGCCATTTCCGGCGGCAACTCGCTCCTCGTGGATGTGCGCGACTATACGGATATGAAAATCATCGGCTGTACGCGGGACGACGCGGCGGGGGAGTGCTTTGACAAGACCGCGCGCGTCCTCGGCCTGCCCTATCCCGGCGGCAGACCCATTGAGGAGCTCTCCAGGGGCGGAGACGATACAAAATATGTCTTCCCCACAGCCCATGTGGACGGAAGCCCCTATGATATGAGCTTCTCCGGACTTAAAACCGCAGTGATCAATCTCGTCCACAACGCCGAACAGAAGGGAGAGGAGCTCGACAGGGCCTCTCTCGCCGCCTCCTTCACCAAAGCGGTGAGTGACAGTCTGGTTCCGCGCACAATGCAGGCTGCCCGGGAGCTGGGCTATGACAAGATCGTCGTGGCGGGCGGTGTCGCTGCAAACGCGAGGATTCGTGCGGACTTTGCAAGAGAGGCTTCGATCGCCGGCTGCAGGCTCTATATCCCGCCCCTCAGACTCTGCGGCGACAACGGCGCCATGGTGGGCGCCCAGGGCTACTACGAATATCTCGCGGGCGTCCGGGCCGGAAGCGATCTCAACGCCTACGCGACGATGGAGATCTGACAGGATCATAAAACATGCGGCAGACAGGAGAGATAGAAATGGGCGTACATGAAGGACACAGAGATCGCCTGCGCCGGACCTTTCTCGAAAACGGACTGCAGGGGATGAATGATATCAATGCACTCGAGCTCCTGCTCTTCTATGCCCTGCCGCGCCGTGATACCAATGAAATTGCCCATTTTCTGCTTCGGCGCTTCGGAAGTCTTGACGGCGTGTTCTCCGCATCGGTTGAGGACCTCTGCGAGGTGGAGGGGATCGGGGAGTATGCGGCTTCGCTCCTCCTGCTGGTCCCGGAGATCATGAAAAAGAGCCGTATATCAAAATCCCGGGAGATCAAACAGATCAAGCGCTCGGACGATGCGGGAAACTACCTGCTCCCGTATTTCGCAAATGAGCGGGACGAGGTTGTATATCTCCTGTGCCTGGACAACAAACGGGCCGTGATCTGCTGCGTCGAAATGGGGAGAGGCGTTGTGAACGCTGTGGACGCGAGCGTCCGGCGTATCGTGGAAAAGGCGCTCAAGGTAAAAGCCGCCTCTGTGATCATTGCCCACAACCATCCCGGCGGTCTCGCCATCCCATCCAGGGAGGATGATATCTTCACAAGGTGTCTTTACAATGCACTGGATACTGTCGGGATACGCCTGGAGGATCACATCATTATAGCAGACGAAGACTATATCTCCGTTGCCGACACGGGTATGATGGGCTTATATAAATATTAATTATGTCCCCTTCTATTTGTTTCCGGATTGTAACAGGCGGCGTTTTGCAGGTTCGACATATAATTCCAACATTCGCGCAAAGCCTTGATTTATCGCCTGTTTACGACTGTTGAAAAACCTGTTGAAAGTGTTGATAACTATTTGCTATATTCAGTACGGTTAATTTTATGTTAACTTTTGTTTCTGGGCGAAAGTACTGCAATATCTCCCGACCTTTCCCAATTACTATGGAAACTTGGAACGTTTTTCGGGACATATATACTCGCTGGCTCTTTGAACGATCCATGACAAAATGACAAAAAAATACGATTTGTAATATTTGGGAAAGCATATGCAGTCAAAGCCCGCCCTCCCTCGGCGCAGACCGGCGGACGACGGACAGGGTCCGGGACCTGAATCTCCCCGCAAACCTTTGGATTTACGCTATTTTTCCACTTGCAAACGCCATAGGCGCTGTAGTATAATATCATGAAATTTTTCGGAGAGGCAGGCAGATCATCATGATTAAGATCGCACCCTCTATCCTGTCGGCAGACTTTTGCCGACTTGGGGAGGAGGTCGCAGAGGTGAAAGCCTCCGGCGCGGATTATCTCCATGTCGATGTGATGGACGGCCTTTTTGTGCCGAACATTTCCATCGGTCTTCCGGTGGTGCAGTCGCTGCGCCGTTCGACCGATATGTTCCTCGACGTGCATCTTATGATTACCGAGCCCGTGCGCTATGCCGAGCGCTTCTGCAAAGCAGGGGCGGATCTCGTAAACTTCCATGTGGAGTCGGACACGGAGGAGAATACACTGAAGGCTGTTGAGATCGTAAGGGCCTGCGGAAAAAAGGTCGGCGTTACGCTCAAGCCCCATACCTCTGCGGAGGCTGTCTTGCCTTACCTCAGGCAGTGTGATCTTATACTTGTCATGACGGTGGAGCCGGGCTTCGGCGGTCAGCATTTTATGGCGGACCAGCTTCCGAAGATCCGGGAGATACGAAGGCTGATCGAAAAAACCAACCCCGCGTGCGAGCTTGAGGTGGACGGCGGAGTCGATGAGAATACGGCGCCGCTTTGTGCCGAAGCAGGTGCAAACGTCATGGTCGCCGGGAGCGCCGTTTTCGGCAGACCGGACCGGTCGGCCGCCATACGGGCCATTCGTGAAAACTGTTTGAAAAAATGAGGATAGAGTTATGACTTTCTTCCCCGCCTCCCTGGAGAATCTTGTAGACCGTTTTGCCTCTTTGCCCGGTATCGGCAGAAAGAGCGCGCAGAGACTCGCATTCCATGTTCTGTCTCTGCCCGATGCGGAGGCCAGGGCCTTTGCAGACGCGATCCTGGACGCGAAGAGCAGTGTGCACTGCTGCCGCATCTGCCAGAACCTGACGGAGGGAGAGATCTGCTCCGTCTGCGCAAGCGACGCCCGGGACAAGAGCACCATCTGCGTGGTATCTGAGCCCCGGGATGTGGCAAGCATCGAACGCGGCCATGAGTATAACGGCACGTACCACGTGCTGCACGGCGTTCTCAGCCCCATGGGACACGTCGGACCGGACGATATCCGCATCAAGGAGCTGCTGGTGCGAGTCGCGGACAGCGAGGTGGAGGAGGTCATAATGGCCACGAACCCCGACACGGAAGGGGAAGCCACTGCCATGTACATCTCGCGCCTTTTAAAACCTTTCGGTGTGAAGACCACACGCCTTGCCTACGGCATTCCCGTGGGCTCAAATCTGGAGTTTACCGATGACGCGACACTGAACCGGGCTATTGAAGGGCGCACCGAGATCTGAATATTCTATTTTTCTCATGGCTATACTATTTCCAAATAGTACATACTTTACTTTTTATATTTGAATGGAGTAAAAATGATTTCTAAACTGAAAATAATCCCTTTGGGCGGATTAGGCGAGATCGGCAAAAACATGTATGCCTATGAGTTCGGAAATGACATCATCGTGGTCGACTGCGGGATGGGCTTTCCGGACGAGGACATGTACGGCATCGACAGCGTCTTTCCCGATATTTCCTATCTGCGTGCCAACAGGGAGAAGCTGCGCGGCATCATCCTTACCCACGGGCATGAGGACCATATTGGCGCGATCCCCTACATCCTGCGCGATCTGGATATTCCGATCTACACCCTGCCGCTGACTGCCGCCCTGATCGAGCTGAAGCTCGAGGAGCATGATCTGCTCACCAATACGCAGATCTTTACAAAAAAGACCGGCACGAGCTTCCGGCTGGGCTGCTTTACGGTGGAGTTTATCCACGTGAACCACTCCATCCCGGATTCGGCCGCTCTCGCCATCACGACACCCATCGGCACGGTGATCCATACCGGCGACTATAAGATCGACGTGACGCCCATCGCGGGGAACATGATCGACCTTGTCCGTTTCGGCCAGCTCGGCAATGAAGGCGTTCTCGCCCTGATGGGGGAGTCCACCAATGTGGAGGTGCGGGGACACTCCGACTCCGAGAGCAAGGTGGGGGAGAGCTTTGATAAGCTCTTTATGGGCTGTGACAAGCGCATCATCATCACCACTTTTGCCTCCAATGTCCACCGCCTGCAGCAGATCATCAACGTCGCGGCGAAGTATCACCGCAAGGTCGGCATCACGGGCCGCAGCATGGAGAATGTCCTGAACGTGGCAAACGTACTGGGATACATGGATATCCCCGAGAACGTCATGGTGGACATTGAGAAGATCAACAAGCTGCCCCGGAGCCAGACTGTCATTATCTCCACCGGCAGCCAGGGCGAGGCGATGTCCGCCCTCTATCGCATGGCCTTTTCCGAGCATAAGCAGATCCAGGTGGATGCGGGCGACCGGGTTATCATCTCGGCCTCTGCCATCCCCGGCAATGAGACCACTATCAGCCGCGTTATCGACGAGCTTTTCCACAAGGGCGCGGAAGTCATCTATGACCGTCACACGGACCTCCATGTCACAGGGCATGCCTGCCAGGAGGAGCTCAAGATGATGCTGGCGCTTACAAAACCGAAGTTCTTTGTCCCCATCCATGGGGAGCACAGAATGCTTGTCAAGCATGCTGAGCTTGCAAAGAAAATGGGTGTTGCACCGAAGAATGTGGTCATCGCGGAAAACGGCAGCGTGATCGAGATCACGAAAAAGAGCATCAAATGCGAGGCGAGCGTTCCCGCCGGTGCTGTCCTGGTGGACGGCAGCGGCGTGGGGGAGGTCGGCAGTGTTGTTCTGCGCGACCGGCACAAGCTCGCGGATGACGGGATGGTCGTCGTGGTCCTGCCGTACTCCAGCTACGACCACCGGCTTCTCTCCGAGCCGCAGATCATCACCCGCGGCTTCATCTATGTGAAAGAGGCCGAGGAGCTGATGGAGGAGCTTAAGCGCGTCGCGATCGAGTCCGCGGAGGCCTGCGCCGCCCAGCACATCAACGACTGGACCGCCATCAAGAGCAAGGTGAAAAACAACATCTCCGGCTACCTCTACAAGTCCACCCGCCGAAGCCCCATGATCCTGCCTGTCATCACGGAGATCTGAGCAAAAAACACGTGCATCGAATTCCTCTGAATCTGAGTGAATTTGATACACGTGTTTTTATGCTTACGCGTTTCGTATCGCCTCCATGATCCGTACCATGAGGGCTGTGCGGGAGAAGGGGGTCACAAGAAAATAGCCGTCCACAAAAGGCTCCATACGTTTGGCCATATTGCAGGAGAGCTCCAACGCGACAGCTTCTCCGCGTTCCCGGTCGGCCCCCTCGTAGAGGGCGACGGTCTTTTCGTCCACGCGGATGCCCGCAACCTGCCGGTCCAGGTAGAGTGCGTTTCTGTGACTCACGATGGGCATGATCCCGCCGAGGAGCCTGCCGCCCAGCGTCTCTCTCGCAAAGCGGAGATTCTCCAGCGCCTTCTCAGTGAAGACGGGCTGGGTCAGAAAGCCGACGGCGCCGTTTTCTTCTTTTTCTTTTGCGAGCCGAAGCTGTATGGGAAAGTTATGCGCGTTCACGTTCAAAGCTGCGAAGATCCGAAAAGGCGCGGGCAGGACAGACTTGTTCAGTCTGTCTGCAAAGGCGATGAGAGTGCGGGAATTGAAGTTGTAAACACTCTTGACACTCTCCCGGTTCGACGCAGGGATCGGGTCTCCGGTAACAAGAAGAATGTTTTCGATGTTCTCGGCGCAAAGACCCATCATCAGCGCCTGCGCTGCGATCTGATTCCGGTCCCGACAGGCGAGATGCGGCATGACGTCGATCCCGAGCTCACGTTTTAACTTGCAGGCGGTCATGCATGAATCCATGCGGGCCTGACCGAGAGGGGAATCAGGCACCGTGATCAGGTCTGCGCCGCCGTCGCGCAGTTCCCGGGCGCCTGCCATGAAGCGGGAGATATTCCCGTTCACGGGGGAGTCCAGCTCCACCGCGAAGGGGCGCTGCCCGGGATCACAGAGCGCGTCCCAGAAGGCGTTTTTTCTTGTATCCATCGTGTGTTCCCTCTCCGTCATCCAAGCACCTGTTTTGCAATGTCTGCACTCTGTTTGGCGTCTTTGGCGTAGAAATCTGCACCGATCTCATCTGCATATTCCGGCGTCAGCACTGCGCCGCCCACCATGATTTTGCAGCTGTGGCCGCTCTGCCTCAGCTGTGCGATGGTTTCCGCCATGCTGGGGACCGTGGTCGTCATCAGTGCCGAAAGACCGACGAGGTGCACATTCTCCCGCACGGCGGTCTCCACAATGCGCTTCGGCGGAACATCCCTGCCCAGATCCAGTACCGTATAACCGTAGTTTTCCAACACGACCTTCACGATGTTTTTTCCGATGTCGTGGATATCCCCCTGTACGGTGGCGAGGAGGATCTTGCCGCGAGAGAGGGTCTGGCCGCCACGGCACGCGATGCGTTTTTTTATAAGCTCGAAGCCCACACAGGCGGCGTTCGCGGCCTTGATGAGCTGCGGGAGGAAGAGCTCCTGCCTCTCATACCGATCGCCGACCTCATCCAAGGCGGGGATGAGGAGCCTCTCGATCACGGCGAGCTCGTCCATCTCCCGCAGGGCCTCCTCCGTCAGGAGCGCGGTTTCTCTTCCGAGACCGCGCAGGATGGCCTCTTGAATGGACAGGCGGCGGTCTGTTTTCGAGAGAGACTGTCCCGGCGTCTTTGCCCGGGAGAAGCGGCGGATATAGTCTTCACAATCGCCGTCCTGCCCTGAGAGAGCCCGGAAAGCCGCCACTGCGTCCATCATGGTGCTCTGGTTGGGATTGATGATCGGAATGTCCAGTCCGGCATAGAGGGCCTGGCTCAGAAAGCTCGCGGAGATGATCTCCCGGGCGGGCAGCCCGAAGGAGATATTGCTGACGCCGAGGGTGGTGTGAAGTCCAAGCGTCTCTTTCACCATCTGTACGGCCTTCAGGGTCTCCATAGCCTGTTCCTGCTGGGCTGAGACCGTAAGTGTCAGACAGTCGATATAGACGTCCTGCTGCGGAATCCCGTAAGATTCCGCAGCCCTGAGAATTCTCTCTGCAATCTCGACGCGGCCCGCGGCAGTCCGGGGGATGCCGTTTTCATCCATGCAGAGGCCGACTACGGCGGCTCCGTATTTCTTGCATAGGGGCAGCACCGCTTCCAGAACCTCCTGCCGCCCGTTCACAGAGTTAACGATGGCCTTGCCGTTATAGACACGAAGCCCCACCTCGATCGCCGCGGGATCGGATGAATCAATCTGCAGGGGGAGGTCTACCGCTGCCTGCAGCGCCTTCACGGTCTCCCGCATGAGGACAACCTCATCCACGCCGGGAAGCCCCACGTTTACATCGAGGATCTCCGCGCCCGCGTCCTGCTGCTCAATGCCCTGGCGGACGATGTAATGGAAATCGCGCTCCCGCAAAGCCTGTTGAAAGCGCTTCTTGCCCGTGGGGTTTATGCGCTCGCCCACCACGCGCACACCGCTCATCTCAGCCGTACCCACTGCGCAGCAGACGCCATGGCGGCGTACTGCTTTTTGTGCCGCGGGCTCTGCGCACTCCAGCGTCTCACATAGAGTGCGGATGAAATCCGGCGTCGTCCCGCAGCAGCCGCCCAGGGCAAAGACGCCCAAGGGGAGGGCTTTTCTCAGCTCGGCGGCGAATTCTGCGGGCGTGATGCGGTATTCCCCGGTGGCGGGGTCGGGAAGTCCGGCGTTTGGCTTCAGGATCAACGGAAGGTCCGTCCATTCCCGAAGCTCCTCCGCCATGGGCAGCAGCTCCTTCGGGCCGAGACTGCAGTTGAAGCCCAGGGCGTCGACTCCAAGTCCCGTGAGCGTGAGAGCCATGGCGGGCACCGTCACGCCGAGAAAGCTGCGGCCGTTCGCTTCAAAGGTCATGGTCGTCCAAACGGGGAGCTTCGTGTTTTCCTTTGCGGCCAGCACGGCGGCCTTGACCTCATAGAGATCGCTCATCGTCTCGAAGACAACGAGATCCGCGCCAGCCTCCTCTCCGGCTGTGACCATCTCGCGGAAGATATCGTAAGCCTCCTCAAAGCCGAGATCTCCGAGGGGCTCCAAAAGCTGCCCGATGGGCCCGATATCGAGGGCAATCTTTACACTCTGCGTGCCTGCTGCCTCTCGCGCACACCGTACAGCGCCTCGGATAAGCTCTGCCGGGGTGTAGCCGCAACCCGCGGCTTTGCGACGGTTGGCGCCGAAGGTGTTGGTATAGAGGACACGGCTGCCTGCCTCCAGGTAGCGCCTGTGGATTTCCGCCACGCGCTCCGGGTGCGTGATGTTCCAGGTCTCGGGCAGCTCCTCGGTTTTCAGACCCGCCGCCTGAAGCATGGTGCCCATGGCACCGTCGAGAATGAGAATGTCAGAGTTTTCCACAGGTTTTTCCTTCTTTCCTATACGCGCAGGTAAAGCGCCCGGAACAGCTTTCGCAGCCGCTCTGCCGATATTTGTGCGGTGTGTCCGATACGCCGATCAGAGCTGTGACGCTCTTCTGCGGGATCATGAGATCGCTCTCGGTGAGGTTCACCCCGATACGGCGCGACACATCCAGAAGCCGAAAGATGACCCGCTGGTCTGTGAGCGGATAATCTCCATAGCCGGGGCTGAAGCGCTCTGTCAAATAGCGGGGGGCGAGTTTTTCTGCAAGCTCTCTGCAGAAGGTATCGCACACGGTTTCGATGGCGGCGCTCCCGGCGGCATCCAAAATGATCGCGTCTGCCATATTGCGCACCTGCGCTCGGCGGATGAGATTTTCCGCCTCCACGCCGAGGGTCGCGGCGAGCAGGACGACCTGTTCACAGCCTGAGAGAAAGATCCCAACGTCAGTCCCGCCGGGGACATAGTCCGTGCCGGAGAATCGCCCGTCCGCCTCGAGGGTAAAGAGCCGCCAGACAAGCCGGGGCTGGGCTGTTTCCAGGATCATCGCCTCACAGCGGTCAAGATCTTTTTCCAGCTCCTCAGTCAGGGGCGTACCGTGCCAGGCGAGATAGTGCAGAGTCTCCGCCCGCGGGATGTTATCCAGCTTCGCGTCCACAGCGCCGCCCCCTTTTTTCCTCATGATAGCCTATTATAAAAAATGCCGTGGGACTTGTCAATCAAGGAAAACCGCCCTCAGAAGAGGGCGGCTTTCCTTGTTCAGGCTTTGATAAAATCCTCGCGCATGGGAGTAAAGATGTCGAGGAGCTTTGTATCCTCTAAGATCTGCACGCCGTGGACCACGTTCGGGGCCACATAATAGGTGTCGCCGGTCTCAAGGATCCTGTCCTCACAGCCCTCCTCCTGGTACACGAGCTTCCCGGATATAATGTAGCCGATCTGTTCGTGGGGGTGGGAGTGCTTTGCCCCAAAGGAGCCCTTTTCAAAGTGGAGCTCCACGGTCATAAGGTTCCTGCTGTAGGAGAGAATCTTGCGTGTCACGCCGCCGCCGAGATCGGTGGGGGCGATGTTCTTGTTTTCTGTAACCATGGCATTACGAGAGGGAGCCGGTGATCTTCGGGAGCCACAGGCTGATATCCGGAATGAAGGAGATGAGAAGCAGGGCGATGATCATGCAGATATAGAAGGGGAGCGTCGCCTTGACGACCTTCTCCATGGGACGTTTTGCGACCGCGGAGCCGATGAAGAGCACCGCGCCCACAGGGGGCGTCAGAAGGCCGATGCCGCAGTTGAGGACCATCATGATGCCGAACTGTACCGGGTGCAGACCAACGCTCATCGCCACGGGCAGGAGGATGGGCGTCGCGATAAGGATAATCGGAGCCATGTCCATGATCATGCCGAGAACAAGCAGAATCACGTTCAGCAGGATAATGATGACGATGCGGTTGGAGGAGAGCGTAGTGATAAAGGTCGCGGCCTTTGCGGGCACGTGCAGGGTGGTCAGGCAGTAGCCGAATGCGCCGGAGAGGGAGATGAGGATCAGTACGATGGCGAGTGTGTCGATGCACTGCTCGAGGCTTTTCCAGACGCCCTTCCAGTCAAGGCCCTTATAGATGTACACGGAGACGATGAGGGAGTAGATAACTGCGATGGCGGCGGATTCGGTGGCGGTAAAGACGCCGCCCACAACGCCGACCACGACGATCAGCACAGCCAGAAGCGCCCAGATGGATTTGCCGATCTGCTTGCCGAAGTCGATGATAGAGAAGGGTTTGCCCTTGGGATAATTACGCTTGACGGAAATGATATAAGAACCGATCATCAGCGCCGCAGCCAACAGAGCGCCGGGCAAGTAGCCCGCCATGAAGAGCGCACCCACAGATACGCCGCCCGCGGTGGTGGCATAAATGACCATATTGTGGCTCGGCGGGACCAGAAGCCCCTCGCAGGAAGAGGTGATGGTGACGGCTGTGGAGAAATCGGCGTCATAGCCCTCATCCACCATCATGGGGATCAGGATGGAGCCCAACGATGCCGTATCGGCCGAGGCCGAGCCCGAGATGCCGCCGAAAAAGTAGGAGGCTACAATGTTCACCATCGCAAGTCCGCCTCGCATCCAGCCGACTAACGAGTTTGCCAATGCGATCAGCTTATCGGAGATGCCGCCGGTGCCCATCAGAACGCCCATGGTGATGAAGAACGGGACCGCCATCAGTGAGAAGGACCAGACGCCCTTCACCATCTGCATCGGCAGAACGGTCAAATTCTTGCCCATGCTCACAAGGCACAATGCCGTGGAGATGCCAACGGAGTAGGCGATGGGAAAGCGCATGAAGATCATCACCAGAAAGCTGCCCAGCAGGATCAGAGTAGATAAATTTTCGCCGCTCATTACGCCCGAGCCTCCTTTCCGTCTTTTTTATAGAACTCCTCGATATGCAGGAACACCTGCTCCAGCTCGAAGATGATCATGCCGATCCCAGCCACCGGCACGGGCAGATACATCCACACCTGGCTCAGCTTGGGGAGAGAGGAGTACTTGGCAAACTTGGCGATATTGCCGGTGGGTTTAATGACCTCATAGCCGTATTTTACCAGCACGATGCCGAGAATCAGCACGGCAAGGTCTGCCAGAAGGTCCAGACAGATGATCGCCTTTTTGGGCAGATACTGGTCGAAGGCTGTCATACGGATGTGGGAGCGCTTGCGGATGGCGAGCGTCGCTGAGAGCACTGCCATGTACACCATCAGTGTCAGCACCATCTCCTCACCCCAGTGAGGCGCAGTGAAGAACGGAAAATAGCGGCCTGCCACTGTGACCGACGTGATGATGATATCCGAAATGAGCAGCAGCTTGCAGATAAAGAGCATGATTTTATAGGCCCAGTCGTAGACCGGCTTGATTTTTTCCAGGGTCCGGAAAAAAGCGGGCATACACAAACCCCTTTCTTAACGTGATCTTAGCAGAAGAAAAAGCGGGACGCAGGGGGTTGACCCCTGCGCCCCCGATGGGTTACCAATTTGGGCTCTTGTCAGACTTTACTGCAGGGCCATGATCGCCTCATAGATATCCTCCATGCCGGCGATATTGGCAGCCAGAACGTCCTTGGTGGCCTCGATCCACGCGCTCTTGTCCGCGACTTCAGTGACGGTGCAGCCCATGTCAATGAGCTTCTGCTCCGCCTCTGCCTGCTTGGCGGTCACAGACGCCTTGCAGACCTGCATGGCATAGTCGGCGGCCTCCTGAACCATGGCCTTCTGCTCGTCGGAGAGACGGTCGAGAGCGGCGTCAGTGGCGATCAGCTCGATGGTGCCCAGAGTGTGGCCGTCCTTGATCAAGTAGGGGGCGACTTCCTGGAAAGAGTTGGAGAGGTAGTTGGTGATGGGCTGCTCAGCGGCATCCACAACACCGGTCTGCAGGCTGGTGTACAGCTCACCGAAGGAGACAGGAGTGAAGGCGGCGCCCAGACCCTTGACCAGGCCGGTCATAATGGGGTCGTCGGACACGCGGATCTTGAGGCCCTTGAGATCCTCGATAGACTGAACGTCAACCTTGGAGAAGAAGTGACGGAAGCCTTCTTCGCCGTAAGCCAGGCCGTTGAAGGGCAGGCCGACTTCCTTGGACTCAGCCAGCATTTCCTTGGCCAGGTCGCTCTCAACGAACTTCCAGTAGTGATCCTCGCTGGTGAATACGTAGGGGAGGGTCAGGAACACGCTCTTCACAGCGCCGTACTGGTTCAGGGCGAAAGCAGAAATGCGAACGATGTCGACAGAGGTGTCGCCGCCGAGAATGTTGGCGAGAACGGTCTTCTCATCGCCCATGACGCCACTGGCCTGGATGTCGACCTGGACGGCGCCGCCGGACAGCTCTTCCAGCTTTTCCTTGAAGGCAAGGGCCACGTCGCCGACGACAGTGCCCTCAACGGGATTGACTTCCGCGTAGGTGAGGACGATGGGCTCATCCGCGGACGCGGAGACTGCGCACAGTGCGAAGATCATGCACAGTGCCATGGTGAGTGCCAGGAATTTCTTCATGTGTTTCTCCTCCATATTATTATTTTGATGCAAACGCCTGTGCAAGAAAGGCCATTGTTATGCATTTTTCGCTACACAAGCGTGCTCTTGTGTGATATTATATCATCAGGTTCAAAGTTTGTCCACAATCAAAATGGGCTTTCAAGATATAAAACATGGAGAAAACGGATGTGCCGAAAGCGGCTGATCCGGTATGAGAAGAGGGGACGTCTGTATGGAAGGCGGAAAGAAGCAGCCCGTCCTGACGCTGGAGGGCAATATCGATGAAAAGGATTTCATTCGCTTTGCGATGTATGATTCTTTTAATAGAAAGAAGGCGTGGCGAAATCCGCTGCTCTTTGCACTGATCATGGCGGCCTTCGCCCTGATCTGTTTAGGCGGGAGAAAGACCCATGCAGAGGCGGTGCTCTTAGGCTCGGTTCTGCTCGGGATCGGGGTGGTACTCCCCGTCGTATGGGTGGGCATGTACCTCTCCTCCGTCCGCCGCCAGGCTAAAGCAAACGGTCTTTCCCGGGAAAAGCCGCAGTATTCTGTAACTCTCCTGCCGGACAAGATACAGGTGACAAAGGGGAAGGAACGCGCTGAATTCCCATGGGAGAACGTGTACCTTGTCCGGAAAGGGAAAGAATGCCTGTATATCTACGTCAGCGCTTCCAGAGCTTTTCTTCTGCCGGACTGTGAGAAAACAGACGCCGCCTGGGAGATCATACGCGCCCATGTTTCGGCGGAAAAGATATCAGCATAATCCACAAAGAAATGAAAAAATATTTGTGAATTTCGCATTAACTGCCAAAAAGATACGATTTAGCGCTTTGCCCCTTGACAGTGCTGAAGCACAATGGTAAGATGCAGCCAAAGTGAATCGCTGATTGATAGAGGCGCGGTGTTCATCAGTACCGTCCGGCAAGGGCAGGCAGCCGCCGGAGAGAAAGGGATCATCGCCGAAGAATCGTCGCCCTGCCTGGAGCGCCGGTTCTGGGCCGCACGAGAAAATTGTGCGGACTGTCACAAGTCTTTGTGGAGCGCTATCGAAACACCGGAGAGGATTATTCCTCATACCCGATTTTTCATGGACCGCTGACAAAGCGGTTCATTTTTGTATCATCCCTCACCGGCGGGGAAGATTGACCGGGGAACCGAAACGGTTCAGAAAGGATCTGTCATGAGGAGAATTCTTGCTGTTGCCCTGTGTGCGCTGATGATGCTGGGTCTGTCCGCCGCCGCCTTTGCCGACGTACCGAGCGGCGTGGAGGACGGGGTCCTCACTATCGCGATGGAATGTGCCTACGCCCCCTACAACTGGACCCAGTCCGATGACTCCAACGGCGCCGTCCCCATTGCAAATGTTGAAGGCTCCTATGCAAACGGCTACGACGTCATGATTGCAAAGAAGATCTGCGAGGCCAACGGCTGGCAGCTTGAGGTCCTCCAGTCCGACTGGGACTCCCTGGTACCCGGCGTACAGACCGGCACCTTTGACGCGGTCATTGCCGGCCAGTCCATGACGGCCGAGCGTGCCGAGCAGGTCGACTTCGCCGGCCCCTACTTCTACGCTACCATCGTCTGTCTCACCACCGCAGACAGCCGCTTTGCCAATGCCCAGAGTCTTGCCGATCTCTCCGGCGGCTCCTGCACCGCGCAGCTTGCAACCATCTGGTACGATAACTGCCTGCCTCAGATCCAGGGCGCGAACATCCTGCCTGCGGCCGAGACCGCCCCTGCCATGCTGATGGCTCTCATCACCGGCAATGTGGACTTTGTCTGCACCGACATGCCCACCGCCCAGGGCGCCGTTAATTCCTACAAGGACCAGCAGGAGCTCGTAATCCTCGACTTCTCCGGCACCGACGGCGACTTTGAATTCACCGAGGAAGAGCGCGCTGAGAACGTGAACATCGGCGTCTCCATGATGAAGGGCAACACCGTCCTGCGCGAGGCTGTCGACAGCGTTCTCTCCCAGATGACGGTTGAGGATTTCAACGATCTGATGGCCCAGGCGATTGCTATCGCCCCCACCAGCGAGGAATGATCGTAAATCAGTAATCCCGCAAGAAATCAGGATTAAGCCTCGGGCTGCCACCCGATGCTTAATCCTGTAAAAGAATATAAATAAATATATAAGGAGCAGACCGAATGAACAAGTTTTCGCAGCTCGGTTTGGACATTGTAAAGCTCTGGGGCAAATACGGAAACTCCTATCTCCTGGGCGTGAAGAATACGTTGATCCTGGCCCTGGTGGGCACGGTGCTCGGCTGTGTGATCGGCTTTCTCTGCGGCGTCCTGAACACGATCCCCTATACCAGGAACGACCCGCCCCTCAAGCGCTTCTTCCTACGCCTGATCCGAATTTTGATCCGGATCTATGTGGAGGTCTTCCGCGGCACCCCGATGGTGCTGCAGGCGGTGTTCTTCTATTACGGCCTGCCCTATTTCTCCAATAACAGCCTCCGGTTTTCGAGCGTCTGGGCGGCGGCTATCGTGGTCGTCTCCATCAACACCGGCGCATACATGGCGGAATCCGTGCGCGGCGGCATCATTTCTGTGGACCCTGGCCAGACCGAGGGCGCCAAGGCAATCGGCATGACCCACGTGCAGACCATGAGCTATGTGATCCTGCCCCAGGCGCTGCGCAACATCATGCCTCAGATCGGGAACAACTTCATCATTAACGTGAAGGACACCTCTGTCATGTTCATCATAGGCTTTCCGGATTTCTTCTCGGCGCACCGGGCAGCGGTGGGCGCAAGCTATCTCTATTTTCCATCGGCTACGGTGGAAATGGCGGGCTATCTCACCATGACGCTGGTGGCCTCTTTCCTCCTGCGTTGGATGGAGAAGAAGATGGATGGCAGCTCCAGCTATGAGCTCGTGCAGGTCGATCCCCTTACCATGACGGCCGGCACTTACAGCTTCCCGGATCACGCCACACCCTTTGACGAGCGCAACCCCGAAGCAGTCAAGAGCATGCAGCGCGAGGCTCTGCGTCGTCAGGTCGAGAGGGAAGAGGCAGAGCGTCTCGGCAAGCGTGCGGAGACAAGACGCGACAGCGAAACGATGGCAGGCAGAAAGGAGGCGGACAGATGAGCGAAACAATTCTTCAAATTAACCACCTGTCCAAATCCTTCGGCAGCAATCTTGTTCTGCGGGATATCGACTTCACAGTGGATAAGGGCGACGTCATCAGCGTCATCGGCGCCTCCGGCTCCGGAAAATCCACGCTTCTCCGATGCATCAATCTGCTGGAGACCCCGACCTCCGGCGAGATTCTATACCACGGCAAAAACATTCTCGCCCATGGGTCAAACCCCGCACAGTACCGCGCCCATGTGGGTATGGTGTTCCAGTCTTTCAACCTCTTCAACAACATGACGGTGCTGGAAAACTGTATTACGGGCCAGGTGCACGTCCTTAAAAGAAGCCGCAATGATGCCGAGAAGCATGCTATGGAGTTTCTCGAAAAGGTCGGTATGGCCCCCTATATCAACGCCAGGCCCCGGCAGATCTCCGGCGGTCAGAAGCAGCGTGTGGCCATTGCCCGCGCCCTCGCCATGGACCCGGAGGTTCTGCTCTTTGACGAACCTACCTCCGCCCTCGATCCCGAGATGGTGGGGGAAGTCCTCCAGGTCATGCGAAGACTCGCTGAGACAGGCATTACGATGCTCGTCGTGACACATGAGATGGCCTTTGCCCGGGACGTGAGCCGCCGGGTAGTCTACATGAACCAGGGCGTTATCTGTGAAGAGGGCAGCCCCGATGAGATCTTTGGCAGCCCGAAGAAGCCGGAGACGGCCGAATTCCTCACTCGCTTTCGCGGATAAAGCCGCTTTCCATAAAAAGTAGACACTTTTTATGGAAAAGATGCCGCGAAGGCGGCATACAGTTGCTGACGCAACTGACATCTCATACGATTTTCAACGCGCCATGCGGCGCTATAAAAAGAAGACGTTGTCTGCTTTTTAATGAGAATCAGTATCACCACTTGGGACAGCTCCGCTTCGCCGGCAAGCTGTCCCCATTTTTACGGCCCGCAGCTTTTAATCCGGTGTGATCCTGCGGGTATGCGCAAATGCTGCCGCCTGTCCGTAGGGGCGCCCCTGCATTGCAGATGATCCTGTTCTTTCTTACACGGGGTGCAGCGTTATGCATGAACGAAAAACATGGATTCTGTCATACGCACCGAAAGAAAACCCTTGTCATGACTCTGGCATTGTGATAAAATATTTGCCGTTGATTGAAAACACTACTTTCGGATAAGGAGAGAATACAATGTCTGGACATTCCAAGTGGCATAATATACAGAAGACCAAGGGCGCGGCGGACGCCAAGCGCGCTCAGGCCTTTACCAAGATCGCCCGTGAAATGATCGTTGCGGTCAAGGAGGGCGGCGGCGGAGATCCCCGCAGCAACTCCAAGCTCGCGACCGTCATTGCGAAAGCCAAGGCCGCGAACATGCCGAACGACAATATCAAGCGCACCATCGACAAGGCTCTCGGCGCAGGCAACACCGAGAACTATGAAAAGATAACCTATGAAGGTTACGGCCCTCAGGGCGTTGCCGTCATCGTCGAAACCATGACAGACAATCGCAACCGCACCGCGGGCGAGATGCGCCACTACTTTGATAAGTACGGCGGGAACATGGGCGCTGCCAACTGCGTGTCCTGGTCCTTCGACCGCAAGGGTGTCATCGTCATTGACAATGAGGATGAGGAGTTGGACGAGGACACCGTCATGATGGACGCGCTCGACTCCGGCGCCGCCGACTTCGAAAATGAGGGCGACGAGACCATGACCGTCTACACCACCGAGGATGACGTCGCCGCAGTTGCCGACGCGCTGACCGCAAAGGGCTACAAGCTGCTCTCCGCCCAGGTCGAGATGCTGCCCCAGAACGGCTACATCAAGCTCACGAATGAGGACGATATCAAGAACATGCAGAAGATGCTCGACATGTTCGAGGATAACGACGACGTGCAGAACGTCTGGCACAACTGGGAAGACGCGGAATAAGATTAGAAACCCGCTGTAAACTGATGTGTATAAAACCCCCTGCTGCAAAGTGCAGCAGGGGGTTTTTATGTCATACTGATTGTCATTAAAAAGTAGACAACATCTATTTTCTATTGAATAATAGTATGAGATATTCACCAATATGAAAAAACCGGGCACGCTGTAACGGTATATCTATATATTTGAAAATGGAAACAATCCCCGGATCCAGGCTCACGCTTTCGAATCCGATGCCAAAAACTGCCGCAGGCGCTCCTTATAATCCGGCGCTGTGTCGTAAGCGGCGTGGCCATATCCATCGTAGAGGTACAGGGCGCAGTCAGGCCGGGCTTTAAAATGCTCCGCGATCTGTATGGAGGCGTCCGCCCCCAGAACCCTGTCGTCTTTCGAGCCGATCACCAACACCGGGCACAAGATCCTGTCCAGCTCATTCGTCACATCAAAGCCGAAGGTGGCCTCCGCAAGACAGATAAAGCGTCGGAGCTCCTCGGCGGTCACGGTCCGCGCGGTCTCGGTCAGTAGTTCCCTGAACTGTTCAAACACGGTCGGCGGATAGAGCGACTCGCCGAAGGCGAGATAGAGTCCCGCGGCATCCCCGGCCCGTGCGAGGCCGATCCAGCTCTCGAACAGCGCACGGTGGGCCGCAGTCAGGCGGGCCGCAGAGGAGCCGAGCACCATGCGCCGCACGAACGACGGCTCCTCGATCGCAATCTCCAGCGCCATCATCCCGCCCTGGGACGCGCCGAAAAGGCACACGGGGACGAGCTTCAAAGTCTTGATCGCCGCAATCGTATCGCGTGCCATCTCCCGCACGGAATATGCGGAGGGGAGCACCTTCCGGCGATCAAATACATAAACGGTAAAATCCTCTGTCAGCGATTCATAGGCGGCGGCAACGGCTTTGGCCGAGAGCATCACGCTCTGCACGCTGAGTCCCGGCAGGATCACAAGTGTTTCCTTTCCGCGCCCGAACCGAATATAGTCCATTGTGAATATGCCGGTATCAACGGTTTCGATATTCATTGCTTCCGTAACCGGATCGCGATGCGATCCTCCGCTCCTTTCCGATAGACGTCCGCTCGACTGCGGCGTCTTTTTCCTGCAGAGATCATGTTCATTTTATCACAGCAGCGGATGGAAGACAAGCGACGAAAGACGGCGGCCCTTCGGCGGAGAGACGAAGAACAATCCGGCATGTGCAGCTTGTTATGACTTGCGGCAGGCGAAAAATTTTTGTATAATAAAGGAAATCCCAACGTCATAAGTATCCACCGGCATCATGTTCTTCGGAAATAAATATTTGCAGAAAGAAGCATACGGGAACCGTATACAAAAGGAGAATGGAAATGAGCAAAAAAATCCTGATCATATCCGCAAGTCCGCGGAAAAACAGCAACTCAGAAGCCCTGGCGCGGGCCTTTGCAGAGGGCGCGGAAGCCGCGGGGCATGAGGTGGACTTTGTCTCCCTGCGCGGCAGGACGGTGAACTTCTGCCGCGGCTGCTTTGCCTGCCAGGAAAAGCTGCGCTGCGTGATTCATGACGACGCGGACACGATCTGTCAAAAGGCACTGACTGCAGACGTTCTGGTTTTTGCCACGCCCATCTATTACTATGAAATGTCGGGGCAGCTCAAGACGCTGCTGGATCGGCTCAACCCGCTCTTTCCCAGCGACTATGCCTTCCGGGATGTCTATCTGATGACCTCTGCTGCGGAGGACGAGGCGAGTGTTCCCGAGCGCGCCGTCAGCGGCGTGGAGGGCTGGATCGAATGCTTTGAGCGGGCGAGACTTGCCGGTACGGTCTTTATGGGCGGTGTGACCGAAGCGGGGGAGAACCCGGAGCATCCCGCGTTGGATCTGGCGCGGCAAATGGGGCAGCGCGCATGAAAGCCGTAAAGCTGGTCCCCGCGCTGATGCTCGCCCTGCTTTCGCTCACAGGGTGCGGATCCGCAGGGCGGATCCGGTCTGTCTCCGGCACCGGGGCTGAAACAAAAACGAAGCAGAAAACGAGGAGAAAGCAGATGAGCCGAGCAGAACGGATAAGTCCCTCTCCGCGCCAAATATGAAAGCGGCTGAAAAAAAGCCCGGCGGCTGTTTACACAGCCGCCGGGTCATTTTATGCAACGACACGGATCACGTCAAACGCCTCGTTTCCCTCTAATACCCGGCGGGCTTGGCCGAGATTGTGACAGATGACGCATTTCCGCCCGTCAAGATCAAAGGTCTCGGGCTCGGCGTCAAAGCTCCACATCGCCTTGTCCAGGAGCCTGCCGAACTTTCCGGATGCCCCGGGCAGACCGAGAGACGCAAAAACCGCTGTGCGTTTCGGATTTGGTTCGGAGCCTGTGCGGATCATGATGCGGGAAAGCTCCCTGGGGTTGACCGCAATGTCTACGCAGCCAGTCTTTTCGCACTCAGAGGCGTCGTTGCCGACAGCGCCGAAAGCAAAGCGTTTGTCGGCCCCGGCCGCCTTGCCAAAGACGGCGATAGGGGAGTCATAGAACAGAAAGCTGTCCTTCTTTTCCGGGAAGTTATTTTCCAGAAAGGCCTTTGCCGCAAAGCTGTTTGTCAGGATAACAGATTTGCCTGATTTCAGCTTCTCACCCAGCAGCGCCTCCGCCTGGGCTTTCGCCGCATCTTCGGCCTCGTGCATATCATACACCGTGTCCACGCCGATCTTTTTGAGTGCACCTGCGATCTCAAAGAGGGTCACGCTGCCCGCTTTCAGCTTGAGCACACGCTCAAGCTCCGGGATGAGATCCATAGAGACCGCCGCAGCGGTGGTCATGCCGTCCTTGTGGGCACAGTACACCAGCTCGTCCTTGTGCTCCCTGGCATAGATCGCGCCGGTGGGGCAGAACTCCACACAGCGCCCGCAGCCGATGCAGTCGCTCTCGCACATGGCTTTTCCAAAGGCAGGACCGATGGTGACTTCGCAGCCTCTGCCGGAGGCGGCCAGATTGTGCACCGTCTGAACCTTGCCGCAGATGTCCACACAGCGCCTGCACTTGATGCATTTGTTGGGATTGCGGACAATAGCGGTGGTGGCGTCCACGGGATAGGTATTGTGCTTCTGGGCAAAGGGCAGCACGTCCACCTTGTACTCCCGGGCCAGGGCCTGGAGATCGCAGAAGCCGTCCTTCACACAGTCGCAGAAGAAGCACATTTCGCAGAACTTCGGGTCGAGATCCTCACACTTCGAGCTCCCGATGCGAAGGCAGTGGTGGCAGTCCACCGCGTGATTACTCAGCAGCAGCTCTAAAGTCAGCTTGCGGGAGGCGCGCACGGCCTCGGTATCGGTACGGACCACCATGCCCTCGCGCACCTTGGAGGCGCAGGCGTGCTGGAAGGTCCGCGCCCCCTCCACCTCCACCACGCACATGCGGCAGGAGGCCCGCGGATCCAGCTCTTTCAGAAAGCAGAGTGTGGGGATATGGATGCCGTTTGCCTGAGCTGCATCCAGGATCGTGGAACCGGCAGGCACGGAGAGGGCCTTGCCGTCCATGGTGATATTCACGTTTGCCATATTCACGTCTCCTTTCCGAGCTTTGCGTCAAAGTCAGCGGGGAAGAGCTTCAGCGCGCTCATGAACGCGGTGGTCGCGCTCTGTCCCAGTGGACAGAAGCAGGTCTTCTGCATGTAGCCGGAGAGCGTTTTGATGAGCTCTATATCGGTCCTCGTGCCGTTCCCGCAGGCGATCTTCTCCATGATCTCTGCAATGCGCATGGTACCCTCGCGGCAGGGGGTGCACTTGCCGCAGGATTCGTGCTTGAAGAACTTCGCGATCTCCAGCAGGATGTCCACGATATTTCTTGTCTCATCGATCACAAACACCGCCCCGGAGCCAAGCGATGCGCCGATTGAGCGAATGGAGTCAAAGTCGATGGGCGTGTCCAGCGCATCCGGCGTAACAAAGCCGCAGGAGGAGCCGCCGAGCTGAATAGCCTTGAGCTTCCTGCCGTCTGCGATACCGCCGCCGAAGCCCTCCACCACATCACGAAGGGTGGCGTTGGTCGGGACCTCGACGCAGACCCTGTTCTTCACGTCGCCGGAGAGACACATGAGCTTGGTGCCGGGAAACTTTTCAGCACCGATGGAGCCGAACCATTCCGCGCCCCTGTTCACAATCTCAGGGATGACAGCGAAGGTCTCCACATTGTTGACGACGGTGGGATACCCGTGCAGGCCCTTGACCGCCATGGAGGGCGGCTTCAGTCTGGGCTCACCGCGCAGACCCTCGAGGGAATTCACGATCGCCGTGCCCTCGCCGCAGATATAGGCGCCCGCGCCGGAGACCACCTTGATCGTCACATCACCGGTCAGGCCCTTTTCCTCTGCGGTCTTCACCGCCTTGCGCAGGAGCCTGATGGACTTCTCATACTCGCCGCGCACATAGATGAAGCAGTCCTTCGCGCCCACGGCCCAGGCACCGATGAGGATGCCCTCGATCACCGTGTGGGGGTCGCCCTCCATGATGACGCGGTCCTTGAAGGTGCCGGGCTCTCCCTCATCGGCGTTGCAGACGATGTACTTGGTTTCTTCTTTACTTGCAAAGGCGCTGCTCCACTTTTTGCCTGTGGAGAAGGCGGCGCCGCCTCTGCCGCGCAGACGAGAGGTCTCCTCAATGGTCCGGATCAGTTCGCCCCTGTCCATGGTGCGGGCCTTTTTCAGCGCCTCATACCCCCCTGCTTTGAGATAAGCGTCGATGGAATCGGGTTTGATGTGTCCGACATTCCGCAGGGCAATCCGTACTTCCTCCATCACTTGAGCCCTCCCAGCAGTTCCGCCGCATTTGCGGGGTCATCATTCGTATACAGCTTCCCGTTTACGAGCATATTCGGCGCTGCCTGACACTGGCCGAGACACTCCACCCAGTCCAGACTGCATTCCTCGCTGCTCTCACCGATCTTCAAACCGGTTGCCGCTTCCAGCGCCTCGACCAGCGCCGCGTTGCCCGCACTGTGACAGGCCGTGCCGCGGCAGACACGGATCTCCTTTTTCGCAGGCGGAGAGAAGCGCAGCATGGAATAAAAGCTCGCCGTGTCGTAAAGCTCGGCCGCGCTCTTTCCCTCGTGGGCGGCAAGCGCACGCAGGCCAGCCTCGCTCACATATCCGTCCCGCTTCTGAATAGCCAGCAGCGCGTCCAGAAGGCCGCCGTCTTTCAGCGCCTTTTTTATAAGCGTTTCGTAGAAATAGGCCATGCTCACACCTCCTCAATCTTCTCGACCCGGCAGGGCGTATAGCGCCACTTGGCATTTCCGGTCAGCTCGTCCAGATCCCGGTGATCCGTGAGATAATTGATGTGCATCCCGTGGGCCCTGCCCTCATAGCTGAGGCCGAAGTGGTGCGGGATCATACAGTAGCCGGGAGCAGTCTGCCAGGTGATCTCCACCGGAACGGTGATCGATCCCTTCTTTGTGGTCACGCGCACGGTCTCACCGTCGGTCATTCCGAACGCCGCCGCATCCTCCGGGTTCATCGCCAGACGGTAGGGGTCACGGAAGCGATAGGTGCCGGGATTGCGCATGGAGGTATTCATGCCGCTGTCAGAGTGACGACCTGCCGAGAGGATCATGTTGCAGCCGTCCTTGAGACGAAGCGCCTCGGCCTCGTGTGCCGGTGTGATGACCCGGAGTGCTTTGTCGATCTCCTCGCACCAGAGATGGAACTTCTTGTCCTTATGCCTGATGTGCCGCTCCATCAGGTGCTCGACGTCACTGTAGGCGATCACCGCGCCCTCCGGGTGCCGATCCACTTTCTCAAAGGCGGCATCCATGGTGCAGAACTCGTTGAGCATCGGCATCCGCGCGAGAAACGGGTGCCGCTTTGCATCCGGTTTTACCGCCATAACGGCGCGCTCCGGCAGCTTGGAAATCAGCAGTGCCGCCCAGCACATGGCGTGTCCCGCAGAACCCATGGCCTTGCCCAGCGTGAGGGCGATGATGATCGCCGCCTGGTCGAAATACTTCATGCCGCCCAAGGCGATCCAGCCCACGACCTTCATGAAATACTTGATGCGGTCACCGGTGCGCACAGCCTCTTCAGCCGCGTCATACAGATATTGCGGGAGTTTTGGGATAAGGCCCATCGCCTCGGCAAGCTCCGCGTAAACCATGGCGTCCTCGCGAGCCTCGCCGGGGGCCTTGACAACCGCCCGGCGGCTGAAATACATGATCTCGGGATAGTGGAAGGCGAACACGTCAAAGTCGCCGCCCACCTCATAGGCGCTGGGAGTCGGCAGCACATAGTCCGCGATACGGGTGGTTTCGGTCTCCACACAGTCCATCGCGACAAAGAGCTCCAGATGGCGCAGAGCCTCCTCCATCTTTTGGGAGTCTGGATAGCTGCGCAGGGGATTGGACATATTGCAGAAGGCCATGCGGATACGGTCTTCATTATCGCCCAGCACCTCGTCCGGCAGCGCCCCCTCGGGGTACATGCCCGCAACGGGAAAGCGATTGGTCACCGGCATGCGCCAGACATTCGGATCATACTCGTCGGAATAGTCGAGCGTGATGATGCGGACGGGCGGAATATTACCGCCGGGAACCAGAAGCGTGCCGCACACGGCCATCAGGATAAGACACAGGTAGCTCGAAAGCGTGGACTGCCGCCCGAAGTACAGGCCCAGATCCTGGTGCATGCCCCACTTCTTCGTGGTGAGGATGCGGGCGAAATCCTCAGCCTGCTGCCGCGGGATACCGCAGACCTTGAGAGCGCCGTCGATATCAAAATCCAGAAACCAGGCGCGCGCATGGGCCCAGTCCTTGCAGCAGCGATACAGGAAGTCACGGTTCTGCCAGCCCTTTTCAAGGATCAGGGAGATGAGCGCCCGGAGGAACAGCGCGTCCGAGCCGGGCCGGGGCTTTATGTGCATGTCCGCCATGCGGGCGGTTTCCGAGAGGCGCGGATCGACCGCAATGACCATTTTGTCCGGATCGCGGGAGAATTCCCGGATCATGGGTCTCGCATTCGGAAGCTGATGGGAGACATAGGAGTTGGAGCCCCAGAAAATGAGCACCTCGCAGTTTTTGTCGTCCGGCTCCAGCGGGTGGAACTGATCGCCGAATATGCGCCCGCAGCTCCAGAAGATACCCATGAACTCCACGCCGATGGGGTTAAAAAAATACTGGGAGCCGATGGCTTTCAAAAAGGGCTGTGCCGTAGCGGCGGCAGCGCCGGTCGCGCCGCCGCCGCCCCCGATGATTGCGGCCGAACGCGGTCCGTGTGCCTTCAGGATAGCGTTGGCCTTCTCCGCAATCTCTGCGTAGGCCTGATCCCAGGAGATGCGCTCGTAATGATCGCCCACTCGCTTTTTGGGGTACAGGATGCGCTCGTGGTTTTCCACAAAATATTTGGCGCTTCTGCCTTTGCGGCAGCAGTAGCACGCACTGCTGGGGCTGTCGGGATCGGGCCGGACATTGATGATCCGGTTGTCCTCAATCTCCATCTCCAGCCCGCAGGTCATGGCACAGAGGTTACACAGGGTCTTTTTCCATTCACTCATGCTCAATCCTCCACATCTTTCAGGGGCGTCTGTCTTAGCTGACGATCCGGGGGCATCCCCTTTGTGAACACTTCACAACTTGTATGATACGTATTCACCGCGGACCTGTCAATTTCCTGACGTATTTTCTGCATTTTGCACAAAGGAGGCGGGATTCGTTTTGGCAGGATGCGGCAAAAGCGCCCCTCGAAAAAGGAAGGCGCTTTTCTCTCGCTAAAGAAGACAGGGCGGCAGACGCAGTACCCGGATCTGATCGCCTCTCTCAAGCGGCGCAGTGTTCCCCGGAACGATGCCGATCAGCTCACAGCCGGCAAAAGAGGCGATGTTCCCGTTTCCGCGGCCTTGATGCTCCTGAAACCAGGCCTGTCCGTCCTCGATCAGCAAGTGCCCGCGCAGCATGCGGACGGCGCTGCTCGTCTTCGGCATGCCTTCCCATATGGGAAGCTGCCAAAAAACATTCTCCTCCTGTGCCCCTGCCATTGCGAACAGCGCAGGGCGCAGCACGGTTAATAGACTCATCAGCGCGGCTGCCGGATTCCCGGAGAGACTGATCAGGAGCTTGCCTTTCCAGCGAGAGGCCAGAAGCGCGCCGCCCGGCTTCATATTGACCTTCCAGAAGAGCCGCTCGCTGCCGAGAGCCGACGCGGTACTTGACGCAAAATCATAGTCTCCCACGGAGGCGCCCCCTGTCGTGAGCACAAGATCGGCAGGTCCTTCCAGTGATCTGCGCACAGCGCACAGCATCGCCTCTCTCTCATCCGGAACGATCGGCTGACGCTCTGAGATTAAGCCCATTTTTTCCAAATAGGCCGAGAGCACGTAGCTGCTGCTGTTATAGATCCCGTGAGGGCTGCAGGACTCTCCGGGCTCGTGCAGCTCGTTTCCCGTCGCGATCAGAGAGACGACGGGCTTTCGAAACACTTCGACCTTTGCGATCCCCTGGGAGGCAAGCAGCCCCAGATGTCCCGGCGTCAACCGGGTTCCGGCCCTTAAAAGAAGCTGGTCGACGCGGAGATCTTCACCCTGCCGTATGATGTTGGTCCCATGTCTGACCTTCTGCTCAATACGGATTATCATTCCTTCAGCTTGAACATCCTCCTGCTTGATGACCGCATCTGCGCCCGGTGGAATGGGGGCACCGGTAAAGATACGCAGCGCTTCGCCTTCGGCGAGCGCTGGCAGCGTACGGCAGCCTGCCGCCGCTGTTCCGATGACCTGCAGCGTCCCGGGCACGTCTTCGGAGCGACAGGCATAGCCGTCGAAGGGACTTTTGTCGAAGGGGGGGATCGCCGTATGTGCAAAGCAGTCTGCAGCAAGGATCCGCCCGAGAGAATGTGCGACGGAAACGCTCTCCGCCGTCGGCCTCATGACCTGACGCAGCAAAAGCTCGGCGGCGGCTTCCCATTCCATATACGCCTGCATCAACGCTCACGCTCCCTGCAGAGCTTATCCCACTGCGAAACAATGGGAAGGAGCTCTGTATAGATTTCTTCAAAATATTCCGGCTGCATTCGGATCACGCGCGCCGACGGGTGCGCTTTCACACGGCGCAGGAAGTCTGTCTCCATCCCTTCCCGCACAGCGGCAAGGACCGGAAGATTCCCGTCAAGCTTCTCCAAAACAGTGCGGCAGAAGACTTCCGCGTCGCTTTCCATGAATCCGATCTCATCCATTACAATGATCCCGTCCGTGCGTGCGTTGAGAAAAGCGACGCCGAGCGTGTCAAAAACCTCCGTGTATATAATCCGATCCCGGGTGTTGCAGTCCGCCGCATGATTCTGCGCCGACGGCTCTAACGGCTCTGTCCCGTAGGGAAATAAATAAATCTCGTGATAGCCGTCAGGGCGTGTGGTCGTGGTTCTTGTTTCATATCCGAAGGCAGGCGTCCTGGTATTCGCAAGCAGGCGGCGAATCATGGCGCTTCTGCCGCTCCTTCGCCGACCGCAGAGTAAAATATGCTCCATCCCGTTTCCCCCTATCATCAATACTCTGATGCATGTCCTCTGGATAATAAAGTATTATATAATTCTATCCTCCTGTCTGACAAGCTGCGTCCTCCTGTTTTTCATTCTGATTTTCATGAAACCGAACCGGTCTGCACACGATCTGATGAACAAGAGAGAACAGCAGCTGTACAGGAAAATGGCAGGCAGTTGTATTGATAAAGAGAAAGCTGCGTATTCCCTTGACAAAAAAGCGCATGATGTCAATGCCGAATCAGCAAAAGCAAACTTCTGCATGAAAGAGCTTCTGTCCGGGAGAATTGAATCTCATATCGTATATCACACCGCCTGTCTCAATTGATTGACAGACGATAGATTTACCCTTAGATTAGTACGCTCTGACGAATACTCAATGAAAAAAAGCTTGAACCAATAAGGGAGACGCTTAATGGTTTTCCCCATCTGCGCAAAAAACACAAATCCAGTCCCATAATAATCCCTGCGTGCCGCTGAAAGGAGAGCTGAATCCGTGAAGATAAAACATGGGATCGGTATGCGCCCTTGCCGAGCATGCGGCAGGTGCGTCGAAACGAATCCCCGCAAACTTGAAAAAGAGCCGGAAACCGCTGAATTTGTTGCGGTTAGCGGCTCTTTTACTGTCCTTAAATGCTGCATGAGGAATTATAGTCGCAGACATGGTGGCTTGTAGGCGTTTCCGGCAGGTGCCTTCCGCATCATAAGCTCAGTGCTCAAGCTCTCTGTCCTGCTGCTCCTTTTTCATCTGTGCGTCGATGATGCTGATACCCATGATAATTCTGTTGCCGCCGGGCATGCGCGTGATCTTCATATTGACATACATCGGGCTGCCCGTATCGATCAGACGGTAGGTGGTTGTGAAGACGCCCTGCGCGTCCAGCTCACGGATGACACTTTCCTTTGAAAACAGGTTCAGAAAGGGCGTCCGGTCCTCTTCATAAATGCGGGTCATCGTATCGCGATTCACAGCGCCGAAGAAATCTGTACCGCGCCGTATCACAGACAGTTCCTCTCCGCCGATCCGGGAAGAGTATTCAATAAACTGGTCCGTATCCAGATCTATAACATAAATGTTATAGTAGTCCGAAGCCAGAGCCCTCGCGATATCCGCATACGAGGTGTCCGCATCAGGCTCTGAGACGGAAAAAACCACAATGGCAAGCGCCGCCGCACCGGTTACCGTATCCTTGCTTACGGGGTTAATGGCTGCATGTAGGGCAGAGCCGTTCGGCAGATATGTGTCGAGAAAGGCACGGTTCCAGTCGGCGCAGCACTGGCGCGCCTTGTCCATGAAGATCGCGCCCGCTCCATCAGGTCTGCCCGAGCAGCCGCAGGGGCTTGCGGAAAGATCACAATCGAAGTATTTCTTCATGAACTCACGATATGCCCGGTTCGTGCGCACGTAGCAGACCTGATCCTCGCGCAGCTCCATGATTCCGGCAGGCAGTGTGTCAAAATAGTCCCGGCTCTCGTTTTCTGTGTCGGAAATCAAGGTGAGGTCATAGAGGTTCACCCGGCCGATCGCGGTGAAATAATCTGTTTCGGCGGGGTCTTCGAAACCGATCTGGACGCCTTTCCGGTAGCGCTCCAGGATATCCTCAAAGGGGATAGGCCTGGAATAATAATAACCCTGCTGCTTGCTGCAGCCGATCTCCTGCAGAAACTCCACCTCTTCTGCGGTCTCCACGCCTTCGCAGACCGTGTCGATCCCCAGGTCGACAGCCATACGCACCAGGTCCGTCAGGATAATCTTGCTCTCCTTTCCCTCGTAGAAACGCTTCATAAAGCGCATATCGAATTTGAGAAGATCAAAGTGGATATCCTGCAGCACATCCAGGGAGGAATAGCCACTGCCGAAGTCATCCATCCACACCTGGAAGCCCAGAGCATGGAAGCGGCGAACCTGTTCCTTCATAAAATCAAAATTGCTGCCGATGATGCTCTCGGTGATTTCGATGGTCAGCCTGTCGTGGGCGATGCCCGCGGCGTCGATGCGCTTTCGGATTTCCTCAACGATATCACATGCGTCAAAGTCGGCTCTGGACAAATTCAGGGAATGGGGCACGACACGCAAGCCGGCCTTTTGCTGCGCCTGCATTTTTTCGAGGATCCGATCAAGCACATAGAGGTCCAGCTTGTATATGAGTCTCGCCTTTTCAAGAATCGGGATAAAATCATCCGGCGGCAGCATCCCGCGCACCGGGTCGATCCAGCGGGAAAGCGCCTCCTCGTCAGACACGCGCCCATTGACAGAACGGACTATGGGCTGGTAATAGACCTTGATCCAGTTTTCCGACAGCGCCTGATCCAGATGGTTTATAATATACCGGACGCCGTCCAGCTGGTGAAGCATGTTGTCGTCAAAATAGTACCAGTCGGACTCAAAGGAGCTTCTGTGCTTATCACAGGCGTATTTGGCACGGTCACAGGCAATGCTCACGCTGACCTGTTCCATGCTGTCCCGGTAGATGCCTGCCCGCATCGGCAGGGAATTGCCGCCGTTTGCTGCTTTGCAGTCCCGGAATACAGCGCTCAGCTTTTCCTCAAGGTTTTCCTCACCGCACACAACGGCAAAATGGTCTTCGCTGAAGCGGCACATGCACTGCTCGCCGAAGTGGTCGGCCAGGATCCGCCCAACTTCGCACAGGAGCTTGTCCCCTTCCGCAAAGCCGTACTGGCGGTTATAATACTTCATGCCTACGAGGTCAAAAAACAGCATGGCGGAGGAGCCCCCGCTTTCGGCAAGTCTCTTCCGTTCCGCCTTTGCCAGCTTGAAGAAATACCGCATGTTCGGCAGACCCGTCAGCATGTCCGTGTTGACCCGTCGGCTAAGATCCGTGATATAGTCCTTGATCTGGTCGCGCATGCGGATAAATGCCTGGGTGAGCTGTCCAATCTCGTCCTTGCTCCGGTAATTCAGCGCCACGTCGTAATCCGCGTTGGCCAGCCGCTGTGAGGCGGCCGTAAGGCTTAAAAGCGGGAATGTGATGAAACGCATGACCGATCTGATGATCACGGCAAGGATGACCATGACCGCCAGTGTAATGAAAACGATGTTGCGCGCAAGGTGCATCCAGGAGGCATTGATCTCACGCAGAGGGGCGGTGATGATCAGCTTCAAGCCGTTTCGCAAGGTGGTAAAGGCCATCTGCCGCCGTGCCCCGTCTATGTCGTAGCGGATCAGGGTATCGCCGCTGTCCTTGCTGTTGAACAGTTCCTCGGGAATCGACAGCTTTGCCGACTCCAGTACTTTCTCCTGTGTCAGATACGGATGATACAGGAGCGTCCCTTCCTCGTCGCAGAGGATTGCAAAGCCCGTGTCATAGACCCGGACGGAGCTGACGTAGGCGGTGATGGTATCCAACGGGATATCCATGCCGAGCACGCCGATCAGCGTACCGGTAGAGTAGATCGGCACGAGATAAGAGCACAGCTTCATATCGCCGAGGGGTGGGTATTCATACAGCCCCACCCAGGAAGGGCGGCCGCGTTTGACCGTTGTAAAGTACCAGCTGTTGTATGCAGCATTCTCCGGATCAAACATACCGGCGTCCAGAGGCTCCTGCTCCACGAAGCCCGCCTTCCCGACTCTGGAATAGTAAAAGCCATGCTGTGTCTTGCTGATCTCAGGATTGATGCAGTAGTAATAGGTAATGATGCCGTTGGTATGGCTCGCGGCGCTCTCGAAGGTGCGCAGGACCCGTTCACAGTGTTCTGCGATATAGGCGTCCAGCCTGACTGTCTGCTCTCTTGTCCGCTCGTTCTGTTTGGCATAGGTGCCCGCGGCGCCGCACTCCACCAGCATGACGCTGTCCAGCGAGTCGACCGCCATGTTGGCAGCAAGATTCACGGACTGCTCGATGCTTTCGAAATACTCGTCCAGCGTGTTTTTCGTATTCTCCCCGATCAGGCGCATCATTTCCACCGAGCTCCGGTCCGTCTCGGTCTGGATCGGCGGGTAACTCGCGGCAAAGACGGCGAGCATGGCGACAAGAACCGCGGCGACCGCGATCGCCGTGATCTTAAAGCGAATCGAATTCATCTTCATCATGCTCAATCCTCACGAATGGACATTTCCCGGTACATGTTCTTGACAGAACCGTTCCAGGAGTACTGCATACCTTCCAGCCGTTCCGAGATCACATAGGTGTACATCCGGGAGAACAGGGGGATCCACGCGGCGTCCCCCTGCACGATGATCTCTTCCAATGCCCGATACTCCGCAATGCGGGCGTCGGGGTCGGCGATGGTGCGTGCCTCACGTACGCGCTCCATGATCTCCTCCCGCGGATAGCAGAGGCTGCGAAAACGCGTGTTTTCCGCATCTCCGAAGAAGGTGTACAGGAAATTGTCCGGGTCGTTGTAATCTGCGGTCCAGGTCGCGGAGTAGCATTGAAGCTGCCCGCTCTTCCGCAGACTCATAAACTCGCTGTCGGTCAGCGTTTCGATGACCGTATGCACCCCGACATGTTCCCACTGAGACGCTGCCATCCTGAGCAGGGCCATCTCACCCAGGGAAGAGGCGGCGCTCACGCTCAGCGTCAGGGTGAAGCCGTCCGGATACCCCGCCTCGCTGAGCAGTTCACGCGCTGCTTTCGGATCATTGGGAATCTCCGGGAGATCCGGATTAAAGCCGGAAAGCCCGTGGGGCATGATCCCGTTTTCCAGCGAGCCCCGTCCGCTGTATGCAGCGTCAAGCAGAAGCGTTCTGTTCAGCGCAAGCTGCAGCGCGTGCCTGACACGCACGTCGTCCAGCGGGGGGATGGATTCGTTGAGGGCAATATAGGTGGTGCTGATGCGCTGAACCTGATAGAGCCGGTCCTGATAGATATCGCCGTGCAGGAAAAACTCCGCCGTTTTCCCAACATCGTCCAGGTTCAGGATATCCAGAGCTCCGTCTTCAAACAGCAGCCTGACTTCCTCCGCGTCTGTCATAAAGCGCAGATCCAGTCCGGCGCAGCGGGGCGGCCCCTGCCAGCAGTTTTGATTTGCCGTCAGCAGCATGCCCTTGCCGGGTTCCCAGCTTTCCAGAATGAAGGACCCTGTTCCGATTGTCCATTCGGGCTCGAGGCCGAAGCGGTCCCCGGCCTGGGTCGTTGTCTCCTGATCCAGGATCGAGGCGCCCGGCATGGACAGGCAGGCAAGGAAGGCCTCAAAGGGATTATCGAGCGTGACAATAAAATCGAGGTCGCTGAGTATCTCAAAGCCGGTGAGTCTGTTTGTCAGTCCTTCTTCCAGCGAGTCGGCGCCCACAATGCAGTCGACGATGTCCCCGTTGCAGGAGTCGGGATGGGTCAGCAGTCTGGTGAAGGTATACTGTACGTCGGACGCGGTGAGCGGCGAACCGTTGGAAAAGGTCACACCTTCACGCAGGTGGAAGGTATAGGAGCGCCGGTCGTCGGAGATCTTCCAGCTTTCGGCCAGCTCCGGGAAGATCCTGGCGTTCCCGTCGGCGCCGCTCTCCATCCCCACCAGGCGGTTGAACACATTCTGAGCGATGGTGTAGTGGATCGTGGTGCATTGAAAATCCACCGTGTCCGGCTCATCCTCGATGGCGACAAGATAAGCGGAGGTGTTCGGTTCCGCCGCCTGTTCCGGTGCCGGGGACGGCCGAGTGACGGCAGAGCATGCGGTCAGGGACAGCAGTGCAGTTGCCAGCAGGATGCAGATTGATTTTTTCAGTCTGTTGATCGTATTCATGGCTGCATGCTCCTTATAAGCCTTGGTGACTGCGGCATACGGTAGCGTACCGCCCTGTATCGTCCGGCAGAGCGGAAAAGTGCGGCAAGACAGGCGGAACTTGACGAATCTGCACAACATGTTTGAAAAATATAATCGAACTATTAGCTTATATTATATAGTAATACACAAACAACTTCAAGATATAAAAAACTTTTAGCTATGTGTCGGCTTCGATGCGTAATATTCTTTTTAATTAAAGAAGACTTTTCATTGAAAAGGTGCCGCTTAACGCGTCACCCCTCTGCGCCAAAAAGAAAAGAGGACGTCTCATAAAGTCTCCGACACGCTGTTGAAATCAGACGTTGTCTGCTTTTATACCGGACAGGCATAAAACGCATTAAAACGTTTGTAGTTGCGTAGAGTGTCTGCATGAGACGTCTTTTGTACATTTTGGCACAAAACTGGCAGCGCGGGAGCACGATGACTCACCGAAAAGGAGGCATTCTATCGGTGAACGGTATTCACGGGAGAACAGTGTGACCGCGCTATTTTGACCGTCCCGGCCCCAGACCGCCGAGAATATAGTCATGCAGAGGGTTTGAATGTCGATGTATATTCAGAGGAAGCGAATGCCGACCAGATTTCTCCCAGCAGAGAAGCAGGACCCCCTTCAGGGAAAAACGGAAGCGCAGGTTTCCTGCGGTATGCCTTCACGTTCCAATTCTAATGCGGCCCTTTCGATCGACGCTGCGATATTTTTAAGGCACAGGCATCCTGCAAATTTCATGCGTTTATCTCCACAGCCTCTTTGCTTTTTCAAAGTCCTCCGGTGTATTGCAATTGAGCAGAAGATCCACGTCGCCAGTGTATTCGACTCTTTTTACGCCGGGATTGCTTGACAATCTTCGCATGGACCGGGAGTCTGACAGAATAAGCACTTCTGCGCGTTCATGCAGGCTCGAGTCGTACACGGCCAGCAGAGGTTCGATCAAACCGTCGTGAGCGAGTACGGTAGCAACACCTTCATGCGCCTCCGTGAGCTGCTCAAGCACCTCAGCCGGAACCAGCGGGGTATCCACGCTCACCACAAGGCAGGCGGTTTTTTGCGCCGCCATCAGACAGGCGTGTACACCGCTGAGCGGCCCTTTGCCCGGGTAGACATCCGCAACGGCGCGCGTTCCGTCTATTGTTTTGTCATAACCCGAAACCATGATGTCCTCAATCCCGAGCTCCCGGAGCTTCTGCACCTGGATCTCCAGAAGCGTCCGGTCACCGAGCTTCAGCTCGGCCTTTTTGATACCCATTCTTTTGCTTCCGCCGCCCGCCAGCACGACACCTGAAATGTCATTTGCATTCATGGACTATTTCTCCGTTCATTTCATTGATTATCTGCAGTTCTTTCGTGAAATACGATGACTCTGTCATTGATGAGCTCATAGCAGGAAGCGCCGATAAGATACGGGATGACGCCGTTCAGATCGCCGCGCCGGGACGCTGCCGCCTCCCTGAGCAGGGTCTGCGTTCCCTCCATTCAGATATCAGCTTCTCCAAGGCCTCCAGTGTAGTGAGCCTGTCAGCAGAATAGTTCTCAATCAACATGAAAAGGTAGTCAGAAACCGATTTGGTCAATATCGGATTCATGAACACGAAAGCGGCATACGGCTCATTGCAGCGAAGAACAGACACTGTATCTCCCGGCATGGCAATCTGGATATCACGGAAAGGCGACTCGGGCAGCAGCGTCAGATGGAAGTTCTTTTCATGCTTGACAAGGTCCATGATGGCGGAAATATGCTGAGCATATTCATCGTTCGTATAGACAATGGACAGTTCCGTCAGCTCCAGCGAGAAGTTTAATTTTCTGCTTTGCTCCATGGTCCCTCCGGTCGGCCAGAATATCAGATTGACCGCATCCCGCTGAAGCAGGTCCTGAAACTGGCCGCGCAGCCGCCTGTAAAGGCTGAGTACGAAGCTCTTGATCGGTTCTGCCATCCGGACACGGGTTACGATTCGCTCGAACAGTTCTTCCGGCATTGTAAACACAGGAAACTCAGACAGCAGAAAGGTTCTCATTCCCTGTTTCCTTATACAGTAAGAACGGTAATCCTCGCTTGCCGGGCTGTCGTAAACCTTCAAAAACGGCGAGGCGACGGCGAGCATCGAGCCATACTCACGCTCCAGCAGGGCAAGTCGTTTTTTGTCCATAATATACTCATACCAGCGATTATCGCCGCCTTCTGCGGGGAAAAAACCATGGATGCATGCGCCGCCGGGGTGAAGAAACACTGTATGATAAAATCTGGCGGTCCTGACCTTTTGGAAAACAAAGGGTTCGATCATGCCGGAAATATACAGCGGAAACCAAGCTCGAATGGCATCGATCATCTCCGCATCCACGCGGTCTACATTGTGGATGATCTTGATCCTGACGCCGCTGTTTACACACTTTGCCATTAAAGATGCCCACAGCGCAAAATAGGCCTGATCTCCGGTCATCCATTCCATCGGCTCGTCGGAATAGAGCAAAAGCTCGCCGCCATCTCGGGCGGTATCGCGCAGGAAACGAATCACAGCGCTTCGCAATCCTTCTGTGCCATAGTAGAATGCGTCATCCGATACTTCCGGCAGTTCCCGCGCAGCTCCGGTTGAGAGCTTACCGGGTGTGAATTCATCAAGAGATTGCAGCAGCACCTGGGCCATGGCTGTACTGTCTTCCTCGGAGGGTGCGTCATAGAGCCATGCCGACACAGCATCTGTGTCGATATGCACTTCGTCTGTATTGCACAGTGCAGCAAGCTCCGCCGTCTTCCCGATCCTTTTTGCACGGGAAAGAAGCACATCGACCAGCTTTGCGGCGAGCCGCTCATTCCGGTGGGGAGAATAGATCCCGCTGCGATATCGGCTGACGAGGGAAACATCGACGTTTAAGAGCGTCGCAAGCTGACTGTTAGAAAGACCCAGAAATGTTACGGCGCGATCCAGCCGATCGCCGAATGATTTCCGCTGCTGTGCTTGGAGCCGTTTGCTCTTCGGTGCAGCCGCGCAAGCGGGGAGTATGATCTCACCCGTTCCATAGAGCCAGGCGATCAGAGCGGGAATGATACTGTCCTGTGTCATGTCCGCGCAGCCGCAAAGCTCTTGCAAAGCAGGAAGCATATTTTCATAGTCCGCATATCCGTAAACGCCGTTGGCAAAGGCTGCAATCGAGCGGCTTGCAGGCTTCGGCTCCCGATTGCCGGTCTTGAGCTTGGAAATGTTTCCCGACGAACAGCCTGCAAAGCGGGCAATGTCGGTATTGTTGCATCCAAGCAGCATGAATAATGTGGATATTCTCTCAGAAAGCATGGCGGGCACTCCTCACGTATGCAATTACGTCAGATTCAATATATCATATGGACAACTTTTCTGCAATGAGCAAAAGTTGTCCATTGTTGTTTTGCGTACCCATTCAGTAGTAGTATAAATATAGGATTATTTACGTTAAGGAGGCTTTAACATGAAACAATTGAAACATTCTGTGTGCATCTTGCTTGTATTGTCACTGTTTTTGACTCTGAGCGTCTGCGGAAGCGCAAGCGCCGAGACAAAGCCTGCTGCGAGAGAAGCAGCTGCAGCCGCGTCTGCCAAAGCGGAATTGCCTGTCGAGGGGGAGTATGCGGTCTTTGCCGTGCAGATTGATCGTTCGCTCGTATATTCAGCCGATCTGGAATTCGCATCCACACTTTTACTGGCGGCGAACGGCACGGGCAGTATGTCACAGAATGATGAAACGATGGATATTACCGCATGGACGGCTGACAGGGAGAGCTTTGCGATCACGATGGCAGACGGAAGCTCCGCTGCCGGCAAGGTTCACAGCGGCGTTATCGAGCTTGACATCTACGGCAACGGCTATATGATCCTCTTTTACGCGAAAGAAGGCGCCGACATCTCCGGTTATACGCCCATGACGCTGGAGGAATACCGGGCCAAACCGGATTCCATGCTCTACGCACTTTGGGCGAGCCTCGATGCAGACGCGGGCGTTCATATGAACTACATCATGCACACGGACTATCTGGACGCGGATCAGAGCTTCGATGTACATGGAAAAAACGGCGTGTATTATTCCCGCCGAACGACACAGGTATCCGGTTTTGAGAATACGCTTGTGACCTTCTTCCGGGACGGAACGGCGTATAATCTTTACCCGGAAGAAATGACCGGAATTGTCGCCACGACAACGACCGCCTCTGCTGTTGCGGAAAACACCATGCTCATGGATCACCTGTTTTCGGAAATCCGCAGCTATGCGCAGCGGAAGGACTATACTGTGGAGACGCGGGAGATTGACGGTGTTTCCTATACGGTGGAGCTGTTCCCTGCGACGGATTATACCGCTGAGGCGGCGTTCTGCTTCAACGATGACGGGCAGTTGGTTTTTTGCTTTAAGGCTGCGCCTGCAGTCGAGACCGCAGTGGATATCGGCGAGACGGTTTATACAGTCTATACGATCGACGAAGCCGTGAACGAAGCTCTCTTTGATATTTCCGGATATGCGATCGGCTGACAACAAAATAAGACGTGCGCAGGATTGAACTACTAACGCTGTACTTGTTCGTATTCAACGAGAGGAGAAAGCAAATGAGAAAACGAGATAAGAAAACAGTCTCGAGGAAAACAACGCTGATTGTCACGGCTGCGCTTTTTTTCAGTCTGCTTCTGGCCGCATGCGGCGGAAAAAGTCCTTCAGCCACAGATCTGAAGTCCTACCGTGATCTGTCCTGGGAGGGCACGGAATTGACCGTTAAGCTCGGCACAAACAAGAGCACAGGCTGCGAGTGGAAAAACGAGTTCGGTGACGACTCCGTCATCGGCTACTCCATCAACCGAAAGTTTACTCTCTCCGGTAAAGGTGCTGCAAATGGCCAAGCCATCGGAACTCTTTCCGCCGGGTTTGAGGGTAAGAGCAAAGGCACCACGACGATCACCTTTACCACGCCCTGTGACTGGGAGGGCAACACGCCGGGATACACCTATATCGTTACAGTGGAAGTAGCTGCGGATGGAACGATCATTTCCGCCGCCGGAGAATAAGCGATGTATCATCATCTGCGGCATAAGCACATGGACTGCTCTGTCCGGATGTTCTGAACAGATATTGCAAAAAAGGGATTGTCTCAAAACGTATGTGTGCGCAAAGTAGTAGGGGCCGATGGCCCAGGCCAGCCTCTCTTGCCCCTTTGGGGCAATTCACCTTCTCCCCGGATCGACCCGCTGAAGCACACGTTTTGTCGCAAAAACGGCGTGCCGAAGAGGGCAGAGGGTGAACTAAAAAAGGCGTTGTCTCAAAATAGCTTAGACTGCTATTGAGAAGCAACGCCTCTTTCACTTGAACGGGTTGTGTAAAAAGCGGCTGGATCAGCTTGCCCTCGGCGGTATTGATTCTTTCCTCCATGGCTTCCCGCTTGCGAGCGAAGCGCTTGAACATATAGACGACTGTCTTCCAGGTCGTGTCTGTCCGCACTTTTGACGCAGAAAACATATCCACCTTTTACCGGTTCGTCTGGAACATATCCGGCTTTTTTGCCATATGGGTGTTCATGGGAACATGTCGTAATACCGGGTTACATATTTCCTCCAAGCTATTCTGCACAGCCCCTGCCGCTCGGCCGGTTGTCGATCATTTTATGCAGCCTGGTCCATCTGCGCCTGCGTCCTGAACCAGTCTTTCATGATCTCATCCAGGCGCGCATCATCAAAGCAGTCCTGATAGACGGGTATATTCATATCCGCGCCAATTGCAGCGTCAATAGATCGGCAAGAGGATCGCCGGCAAATTCCGTGATCGTCATTGTCCCCCGTTTCTGGTAAAATAGGAACGGGGGTGTTTTCATGGAGGAATGGAGAAAAGGATGCGCGGAGAGATGTGGTGTTTACAGATATAGACGCCTTGGTGCCGCAGGAGCATCTACTGAGAAAGATAGATAAAACTATACAGTAACAGCGGCAGAAGAGTCTCAATGCGTCTTCAGCCGCTGTTTCTTTCCTGTACAGCTTGAGACAGACGCTCAAAAACGTCTTATCCGAACCTTTACTGGACATTTTTCCTGTAAACTGGTACAATAACCTTGTCTTCGCATCCTCCAAGGAGGATGGAAGCGTATGAATACCCGAGCTTGATATTCAATAAGCGCCGCGTGAAGACAGCGTTACAGCGGCATCTTCGAAACCCCATGAAATATATGATTGTCATGCTTGTGAAAATTTGGTTGTAAAAAGTATTCTCAATGTCGATTTGATCATGTGGGGTATGCGTATGGTTATCAAAGAGATCGAGGTCAAAGATATCCTGACAAAGACAAATCTTCCGGTGTCGGATTATGCGGTCAATCCCTATGTGGGCTGCACCCACGCCTGCAAATACTGCTATGCCAGCTTCATGAAGCGCTTTACCAACCACCCGGAGCCCTGGGGCGAGTTCGTGGACATCAAGACCTGGCCGGAGATCCGCAAGCCCGGGAAGTACGCCGGGAAGGAAGCCTTCTTCTGCTCGGTCACTGACCCGTATCAGCCGCTGGAAAAGAAATACGGGCGTACCCGCGCCCTGCTCGAGCA
This sequence comes from uncultured Clostridia bacterium, assembly GCA_946184165.1. Taxonomy (GTDB): domain Bacteria; phylum Bacillota; class Clostridia; order Oscillospirales; family Oscillospiraceae; genus Limivicinus. The sequence goes on from CAMHEN010000001.1 coordinate 57,216, forward strand.
GCTTCTGGACACCGGGATCAGCATCAGCATCTCCACGAAGTCCGATCTGATCCTGCGGGATCTCGATCTGATCCGACAGTTTCCCGGCGCCCATGTCTCCTGGTCCATAAACACGCTGGACGAGGACTTCCGGAAGGAGATGGATCGCGCCGTCAGCATTGAGCGGAGGCTGGAGGCCATGCGTCAGTTTTACGAGGCCGGTATCCAGTCCACCTGTTTCATCTCGCCGATCTTTCCCGGCATCACGGACCCGATCGAGATCATCGAGCGGGTCAAGAGCCAGTGCAATCTCGTATGGCTGGAGAACCTGAACCTGCGCGGGGATTACAGAAAGCGTATCCTCGATTGGATCCATGAGCATCATCCGGAGCTGGACGAGCTGTACCGTGCGATCTATACGAAGAAAAGCCGCGTCTATTGGACAGAGCTGGATCAGAAGATCCGGGCGTACACGGCAAAGGAAGGCATGCTGTATATCCGCGACGACGACCAGCATTGCGCGCCCTTCGGCGAATCACCTGTGGTGTGCAACTACTTCTATCATGAGGAGATCACGAAATCGGCGAAGAGGGGGAAATAAGAGGCTGGGCGCACGAAGGCGGAAGCAAAGAGCAAAAGCGGAATTTGAGAGGGAACTGTGAAAAAAGTATATGTGAACGCCCAGTGGCAGGGCGGATCGGATCTTGCCACTTTCGACGGGGCCAATGAGCTCATCAAAATGTACCTGGACGGCCTGCATTTTGCGGAGCTGCCTGTCTCGACAGATCCAACGGAGATGGCTGTGAAGGCAAAGGGGATCAGAGGCTTTGACGTTCTTGGAAGACAAATGCGGTCAGCTTATGCGCGCCTTCGGGAAGATGCCCCGGATCAGATCTTTACGCTGGGAGGCGGCTGCGACGCGGACGTGCCGGGCATCGTATACATCATGGAAAAATATCGGGGCGATCTCACGCTTATATGGCTCGACGCACACGGAGACCTGAATACGCCGGGGGAGTCTGCCACATCTCTGTTTTACGGGATGCCGCTGCGCTCCCTCATGGATGATACCTGCTTTGGGCTTTCGGAGAACAGATTCCCATTGCGAGCTTCCCAGATCATACATATAGGCGGCAGAGATCTTGACCGTTTGGAAACGGAGTTTATAGAAAGCTCCGGGCTGTCCGCCTATACCGTCCGGGACATTCGTGCAGATGAGGCATGGGCGCGCAAAACAGCCGGAGAGCTTCAATCGGAGCATATTTACCTGCACCTGGATCTGGACGTCATAGATCCAGCGGAGTTTCCGAACACTCCGCTTCCGGTTGGCGGCGGCTTGCATTGTGGGGAAGTGTGCGGCATCCTTGAGGCGTTTGCCGACAAGCTGGTCGGTCTGGGCATTTATGAATATGCCCCCTCCGGAACAAGAGACACTTTCATTGAAAAGCTGATCCGATTTGGCTTGACCTTTTAGAATACGGCACGCCGGGTAGCGGCGCTTGATCGTGCAAGTCCCGGCGATCCAACAGGGCCGGAAAGAAAAGAAGGAGTCACAACATGAAACACGAATGCAAGATCACGGCGCTGTACATATTTTATAACTCGTAAATCTGCCGCAGCCGCTCCGGCATAGAAGCGAACATCATCTGCACGATCACATCGGCGGGGGTGATGTTGTCCTGCAGCACCCACTCCCGGGTCATGCCAACCGTCCCGTAGCAGTACAAGCGGATGCTGTATTTCGTCTGGGTGTCAAGTTGTTCGACGCCCAGCTTTTCTTTGGCAAGTCTGGTGTACCGATCCGCAAAGTATTCCAGCATGTACTGCCAGAGCGCGTTCTGGGAGGAATCCTCATAGGCCCG
>CAMHEN010000002.1 GCA_946184165.1 uncultured Clostridia bacterium
GCAGGCAAAAAAGTCCCCAAAAGGACTTTTTTGACAAGCTGAGCCGCAGGGGCCGTCGGCCCCTGCGGCATACTTGTTTGTTCAGAGGCTGTCTCCCGTTGAGACAGTCCCTGTTTTATGTTTATTTCCTTTTCCTCCGTCCCTTTTCAAAGCGCTCCCGGATGTGGGCCACCCAGGCGGCGAGAGCCTCATTCCCGCCGTCTGTCAGCGCTTTTTCGTAGAGGCCGTACGCCGCCTTCTCCTTCTTCTCAAGCTGCCCCAGGGCCTTCTTGGGGCCGAGATAGGGCCAGCCGCAGAGCTCGGTGTAGATCTCGAGACTGTCCACGATCAGCCAGTGGCGGCGGAAGCAGCCCTCCGCGTCGGTCCGCTCCGCCCGCCGCAGCATCTTCTCGCACCATTCTACGTCGAGGCGCAGCTCCTCCGGCGTCTTTTTCGCGCGGCTGTCCAGAAAGCGCTCCACGTTTTTGAGCAGCGCTTCCGCCACGCCGTCCCGGTCAAGCAAAATCTGCCCGCCGCAGATCTGTACATACTCCGCCGGATCATACGCCCCCTCAAAGTCCGACAGGGGATGGATGAAGACGTCGAGCTGCGTGCAGTCCACAAAGCGGCTGTCGTGCCGCCGCTCGCCGTCCCGGGTGATGAGCAGGGCGTCAAAGTCGCTGAAAAGATTGCTTGTCCCGTCGGCGAAGGAGCCGTAGACGATAATGGCGACGGGGTCGTATTCGGCGGCGAGCGTTGTCAGAATGTCGTGCATAAGTCCTCCAGCAGTTCCTCTCCTGCCTCCCCCTCGAAGACGAGGCAGGTGGGGCCGGTCAGAAAGATGTCGTGGACCGAATCCCCGCCGCGCGTGAGACACACGGAGAGCGTGCCGCCCGGCATGGAGACCGCGAGCCTGCCGCCGGAGACAAGCCCCAGCAGGCACAGGGCCGCCGCGATGCTGCCGCAGCCCGTACCGCAGGCGAGGGTGAAATCCTCTACCCCGCGCTCAAAGGTGACGGCCTTGACGGAATCGGCCCCCAGGATCTTCACAAAGCTCACGTTCGCCCCCTTCGGGAAAGCCGGGGCAGAGCGCAGCGCCCGCCCGAGCTCTCTGAGGCGTGCTGTCTCCCGGCTGTCCCAGTCGTCGAGCAGCAAGATGGCGTGGGGGATCCCGGGATCGCCGAGCTCGAGATAGGCGCAGTCGTATACCGCCCCGTCCAGCTTGACCGCACGGTGCAGGTCGACGAACGTGGGATCGTTGAGCCGCACCCGATAGCGCCGGGAATCGATGCGCTCCCCGGTCACGAGCCCGGCGGTGGTCTCCACTCGCTGGACATCGCCCGCAAGGCCGTGGTCACGCCCGTAGCGGCAGATACACCGTGCGCCGTTTCCGCACATCTCCCCGAGACTGCCGTCGGAATTGTAAAAGCGCATCCCGTAGTCGCCGCCGTTCTCCGCCGGGACGATGACCATCAGCCCGTCGGCGCCGACGCCGGTGTGAAGGGCGCAGAGCCGCCGTGCGAGTTCCGGGAAAAGCGCCGCCGGGAGTCGGGCGTCGAGATTGTTCAGGATCACGAAGTCGTTCCCGGCCCCGTGCATTTTCGCGATCTTCAAGGCACGCTCACTTTCTCGGCGGGATGATCTCAATCCAGTAGCCGTCCGGGTCCTCGAGGAAGTAGATGCCCATCTCGGGGTTTTCAAAGCAGATGCAGCCGAGAGCCCGGTGCTTTTCATGGGCGGCGTCAAAGTCCTCCGCCACGAAGGCCAGGTGGTACTCCTGCTCGCCCAGGTCATAGGGCTCCGCGCGGTCCCGCAGCCAGGTGAGCTCGAGCTGGAAGCCGCTCTTCCCGTCGCCGAGGAAGACGATTTTATAATGCCCGTCGGCGGCGTTCTTCTCCCGGACGGGCTTGAGGCCCAGAGCCTCGTCATAGAAACGAAGGCTGCGCTCCAGATCAAAGACGTTGAAGTTGAAGTGGTTGAAGGTAAACATCAAGAATCCTCCTTATGATCAGGCTCTATTTCACTTATTATCATAGCGCACAGGACCAGCGCCGCGCCGATGGCCGCTGAGAGGCTCATCTCCTCGTGCAGGAGCGTCACGGACAGAAGCACCGCCGCCACCGGGTCGAGATAGCTCAGAAGCGCCGCGGACTGGGCCGGGACGCCCGCGATGCCGCCGAAGTACAGCACGTACGCAAGCCCCGTGTGCACGACACCGACGGTCAGCAGCAAAAGCAGGATCCGCGGCGAGAGGGGCAGCGCGTGCACATCCTCCGTCAAGAGCACGTAGGGGAGCATCACCGCGGCGGCGGAGGCAAACTGCATGATGGTCCGATCCCCGGCGGAGATGCCCCGGAGCGTCCGGTTCATGAGCACGATGGCCGCGTAGAGACAGGCCGCAATGAGGCCGAAGAGAAGCCCCTTAGCCCCGTGCAGCCCGCCGGAGAGGACGCCGGACACCAGCACCATCCCGAACACTGCGGCCGCGGCGCAGAGCCCCTTGCGCAGCGTGAGCCTCTCCCCGAAGAGCGGGGAGACCAGGATAATGAGCACCGGGGCCATGTAGTAGCACATGGTGGCCGCGGCGACGGAGGTGTAGTTGTACGCCTCGAAGAGGAAGATCCAGTTCGTGCCCAGCATCGCCCCGAGAAGCAGCAGCTTCCCGAGATTGCGGCGCACGGCCGCGCGGTCGACGGGCTCGCGCCGGAGGGCGCGGACGAGAAGCAGAAACAGAAGCCCGATGACCGAACGGATGAGCGCCACGGCGCTCGAGGGCCAGGGGATCCAGCGCCGGAAGATGCCGATGGTGCCGAAGATCAGCATGGACAGGATGATCTGGGCGCGCGGGGAGAGTTTGTTCATGGCTTTTCATCTCTCTACTCTGTACGATGCTGGCATTATACCAGAGAGATTTGCCCGCGGCAAGCCTTGCACAAGGAGAAAAAGTAGTTTATACTGAGCAAAACGAAAATCCGAAGGGGGTACCGCCATGGATAAGACAGAGGTAACGGCGCTGCTCCGGGATGTGGCCGACGGAAGGGTCACGCCGGAGGATGCGGCGCTCAGGCTCAAGATGCAGCCCATACAGGAGATCGGCGAGTATGCCAAGGTGGACCTCCACCGCGGCATCCGCCAGGGCGTGCCGGAGGTTATCTATGGCGCGGGCAAGACAAAGGAGCAGATCCTCGGCATCGCCCAGGCCATGCGCGCGAGCGGGCAGGAGACCGTGCTCGTCACAAGGATCTCGCAGGAGGCCGCGGACTATGTGGGCGCCGCCCTGCCCCTAAACTACAACGCCCAGTCCAGGACCGGCGTGATCGGCCCCCTGCCGAAGCCCACGGGAAAGGGGCGCGTCGTGGTCGCGACCGGCGGCACCAGCGATATCCCGGTGGCGGAGGAGGCCGCCGTCACGGCGGAGGTTTTGGGCAACGAGGTCCTGCGCCTCTACGATGTGGGCGTCTCCGGCATCCACCGACTTCTGAGCCATATGGACGCCATCATGTCCGCCCGCGTGATCGTGGCGGTGGCGGGCATGGAGGGGGCGCTGCCGTCCGTCATCGGCGGCCTTGCCGACTGCCCGGTGATCGCCGTCCCCACGAGCGTGGGCTACGGGGCGAGCCTCGGCGGGATCGCGGCGCTTCTCTCCATGCTCAACTCCTGCGCAAGCGGCGTCTCGGTCGTGAACATCGACAACGGCTTCGGCGCGGGCTATATGGCCAGCATGATAAACCACTTGGACTGATATGACTTTACAGGAATTTTTCACCGAACATCCGCGCGCGGCCCTCGCCTTTTCCGGCGGCGCGGACTCGTCCTATCTCCTCCGGGCCGGGCTCCGCTGGGCGGAGAAGCTGGGGGCCTACTATGTGAAGTCCCCCTTCCAGCCGGAGTTTGAGCGGCGGGACGCCCTGCGCCTCGCGTCCGCACTCGGCGCCTCCGTGACGGTGCTGGAGGCCGATCCCCTCTGTGATCCCCGGATCGCGGCGAACCCGGCGAACCGCTGTTACTATTGCAAGAAAATTATTATGTCAACCATTAAGACCGCCGCGTCGCGGGACGGCTTCGACCTCGTGCTCGACGGCACCAACGCGAGCGACGACGTCTCCGACCGCCCGGGCTACAAGGCCCTGGGGGAGGAGGGGGTGCTGTCCCCCCTGCGTCTGTGCGGCATCACGAAGGCGGAGCTCCGGGAGAGGTCCCGGGAGGCGGGGCTTTTCACCTGGGACAAGCCCGCCTATGCCTGCCTCGCCACCCGCGTCCCGACGGGGGAGACCATCACGGCGGAGAAGCTCGCGGCGATCGAAGCGGGGGAGGATCTGCTCTTTCAAATGGGCTTTACGGATTTCCGTCTCCGCACCGGGGACGGGGCGGCAAAGCTCCAGTTCATCGCCGGGCAGCACGAGCGGGCGGCAGAGCGCCTGGACGAGATCCGCGCGGCGCTGAAGCCGTACTATTCCGAGGTCAGCCTTGACCCGATCCCGAGGGAGAAAAGCACATGAGAACACTGTACATAGACTGCGGCATGGGCGCCGCGGGCGACATGCTCACGGGGGCCCTGCTGGATCTGCTGGACGCGGAGGAGCAGGCGGCGTTCCTGCGGGAGATGAACGCGGCCCTCGCGGGGAAGGCGCTCGTCACGGCCGAGCCGGACGTGAAATGCGGCGTGCGCGGCCTGCATGTCCGCGTCATGATAGACGGCGCGGAGGAGGGGCACGACCATCCCCGCGACGGGGAGCACCACCATCACCACCACAACGGCATCAAAGAGATCCGGGCGCTCATCGGCGCCATGCCCCTCTCCGAAAGCGTTCGCTTTCACGCGCGCGAGGTGTTTGACAGCATCGCCGCGGCGGAGGCCGCCGTCCACGGACGGGACATGGAGCACATCCATTTCCACGAGGTCGGCACCCTCGACGCGGTGGCGGACGTGACGGGCGTGTGCCTTTTGATGGAGAAGCTCAAACCGGAACAGGTGATCTGCTCCCCCGTCAACGTGGGCGGCGGCACGGTCAAATGCGCCCACGGGATTCTGCCGGTGCCCGCGCCCGCAGCGGAGATCCTGCTGCGCGGCAAGCCGTGGTATGAGGGGGACATCAAGACCGAGCTCTGCACCCCGACGGGCGCGGCGCTGGTGACGCATTTCGCCGACCGTTTCGACAATGCCCCCATACTCCGGGTGGAAAAGTGCGGCTACGGCACGGGGACGAAGGACTTCGACCGCCTCAACGCCGTGCGCGTCCTCCTGGGCGAGGCGGCGGGCGAGCCGGATACCCTCCTGGAGCTCCGCTGCAATCTGGATGACATGAGCGGAGAGGAGATCGGCTTTGCCATGGAGCGCCTCTTTGACGCCGGGGCGCTGGACGTGTGGACCACCGCTATCGGCATGAAGAAAAACCGCCCCGGCGTGCTGCTCTCGGTCCTCTGCCGGCGTGAGCAGCACGATGCGCTCCTCCGCTGTCTCTTCCGGCACACCACGACGCTCGGCGTGCGGGAGCTGCTCTGCCCGCGCTATCCGCTGGAGCGCTCCTTCCGCAGGGCGGAGACCCCCTGGGGCGCGGTGACGGTCAAGCGCGCGGAGGGCTGGGGCGTCTCCCGCGAGAAGCCGGAGTACGAGGATCTCGCCCGCATCGCGAAGGAAAACGACATCGCGCTGCGGGACGTGAAGGCGGAGATCGATTAAAACTATATGGGTATCGGGTTAACTCAGCAATATAGACAAGATCAACACGAACAGTGTAAAAACTGCTTCGTAGGGGCCGATGCCCTCATCGGCCCGAAACCTTATGGCATGTACAATGTACCAACGTTTCGGGTCGATCTGGGGATCGACCCCTACGAGATGTACGTTTCGACAGTTTGCTGGTTAAAGTCGATACCCATATAAAACGATTGCGGCAAAAATCCCGGACAACCACGTGAAAAAACACGGCCTTATCCGGGATCATATTTTCGCTTTCGCGCGCATGGAGGCGGAAAGCCCGTTCTCCCGTAGGGGCCGACGCCCCCGGCGGCCCGCGCGGAACAGTTTGAAAGCAAACAGAAATCCCCGGCGAAAACGTGCATCTGTCACGGATTCGCCGGGGATACGTGCGTTTATCAGGGCCATGCTACCGGGCCGCCGGGGGCGTCGGCCCCTACGGCAGGCGGCAGCATTCCCGCTTCGCCGGGGGAGTTCACCGATCACTCAAGATCGTGGAGCATTTCGGCGACATCGTCTCTGTCGGTCACGTTGAAGAGCGCCTGCATGCTGTCGTATACGGAACGGCCGCAGTGATCTCCGTCGATATAGACGTCAAGCTCCGCCTGGACGGTGGAATCGGATTCGTCAAAAACGAACTTGGCAAACTTGTAATCGTTATTGATCTTGTTGACCGTGTTGTAAACGCGGTTTTTGCCGGCGGTGGCCGTGACAATGTTCCAGATCCTTAGACTGACCTCTTCGCAGTCGTCCTTGAAAAAGAGCCTGCAGGTAAGAGACGAAAAGTTATCCAGCGAATAGGAGACGGAGACGTCCTCTGTTCCGTCATCCAGGCTGCCGAGGGTATACTTTAATCCTTTGCTGTCGAGAAAATCCAGAAAATCCTGGGTGGATCTCAGCTTTGCCGTTTCCGCGAAGGCGCTGCCGCTCAGCGAAAGAATCAGCATAAGCAGGCAGAGCAGAGACAGCGCTTTTATCAGGTTTCTTTTCACAGGTATACACTCCTTTTCAAAAATAATTTGGGATTACCATACCATAAGCGAAACAGGAATACAAAACGCAGGGGAGGCTTTTTGCACCTTTCGGGCGAGGTGATCGCCTTATGCCGTGGGGACGAAGGCGTAGCCCTTCTGCCGGGCGAAGGACTGGGCGGTGCTGCCGCGGACGCCGAGGATCGTGAGATCCGAGAGGGTGCCGAAGGCGCTGCGGCTGATGTAGATGCAGCTCTCGGGGATATAGACATAGCGCAGGTTCCCGCAGCCCGCGAAGGCGTTCGCACCGAGCTCTTCGGCGCTCTCCGGCAGGAGTGCGAAGCGGAAGGCGCAGTTTGCGAAGGCCTCCCCCTCCACGACCGTGAGGGCCGCGGGCAGCGCGAAGTCGGGCTCCGCCCAGACGGCGTAGAGGGTCGCGCTCTCCTCCTTCGTGTAGCTGCCGCCGGGGAGGTAGTCCGCCCTGTCCGCGTCCGGGCTCTCCGCCCAGCCGACGAAGTAATACCCGCTGCGGACGGGGATGGCGGAGGACAGCGTCAGAGTCCCGCCGGGGTTCATCGTCTGCGCCTGGGGCGCGCCGCTGCCGCCGTTCGGGTGGTAGGCGACGGTCTCGGAATAGCGGCTCCACTGGGCGTAGAGGGTGAGATCCGTATCGGACGTGACAGTCGCCTCATCCCGATAGGAGACCCCGCTGCCGTCCCGCGCGGTGTTCCACCCGGCAAAGGCCATGCCCGAGGGGGCGGAGAAGGTATTGGGGCTGAGCGTCACCGCGGCGTTCGGGGCGGCATACTGCACAGCCATGGTCCCGGTCCCGGCCCCGCTCACGCTGACGGGCTCAAAGCGGATGACGATCTCATCCGTGCAATGGATCGCCGCGCGTGTCAGATAGCCATTGTTGGTTCCAATGGAAATTTCGTTCCACTGCGCTCGGGTACCGTTGTAATATACATCCGTCAAATTGCTGCAGCCGTAGAAGGCATCGTGGCCGATGCTGGTGACGCTGTCCGGAATGGTGACACTCGTGAGACTGCTGCAGCCGGAGAAGGTGTAGTAGTCAATGCTGGTAACGCTGTCCGGGATGGTGACACTCGTGAGACTGCTGCAGCCGTAGAAGGTAGAACCATTGATGGTGGTGACGCCGTAAGGGATAGTCACGCCGGTGAGACTGCTGCAGCCGGAGAAGGCAGAGTTGCCGATGTTGGTGACGCCCTCCGGGATGTTCACGCTGGTGAGGCCGCTGCAGCCGTAGAAGGCCCTATCGCCGATGCTGGTGACGCCCTCCGGGATGTTCACGCTCGTGAGGCTGGTGCAGCCTTGGAAGGCCGCGTAGCCGATACTGGTGACGCTGTCCGGGATGGTCACGCCGGTGAGACTGCTGCAGCCGTCGAAGGCATAGCTGCCGATGCTGGTGACGCTGTCCGGGATGGTCACACTCGTAAGGCTGGTGCAGCCGGAGAAGGCGAAATTGCCGATGGTGGTGGCACCCTCCGGGATGGTCACGCCGGTGAGGCTTCTGCAGCCGTAGAAGGTGGAGTAGCCAATGCTGGTGACGCCCTCCGGGATGTTCACGCCGGTGAGGCTGCTGCAGCCGTAGAAGGTCCAGCCGCCAATGGTGGTGACGCCCTCCGGAATGGTCACGCTCGTGAGACTGCTGCAGCCGTAGAAGGCATATTCGCCAATGCTGGCGACACCCTCCGGAATGATCACACTGGAGAGGCTGCTACAGCCAAAAAAGGTGAAGTCATCAATTTTAGTGATATCTTCTGGGATGATTATGTCGGTTATCTTATTACAAGCATTAAAAGCGTTTCTTCCTATGGAAGTCACACCCTGGGGAATATTGACTTCCGTCAAATTGATACATGCGAAAAACGCATAATCCCCAATGCTGGTGACGCCGCTGCCGATATCCACAGCGGTGATGCTGGCACGGCTTCCGTACCACGGCGCAGTGCCTTGACTATAATTCTCCATAGCACCCCTGCCGCGGATCTCCAGCACCCCGTTCTCGGTCAGGGTCCAGGTCAGATCATCGCCGCAGGTGCCGGAGTAGTGCGCCCAACTCAAGCCATCACGTGCCGCATCCTCCTCCGCGCTTGCGGCGGGGGTGAGGGCGAGACCCAGGCAGAGGCACAGGAGCAGAACGAGACACAGGCGCAGTGCGGTTTTCATGGCTGAATGATGATCCTTTCGTTTTTTTACGCAAGCCCCTTGATGAGGGCGAGGTCGCCGTAGAGGATGGAGTCGTCGCCGAGCTCCGCGATCTTGAGCTCCACCGTCGGGCGGATGGAGGTCATGCAGTAGCGGTCCACCTCGGCGAGGATCTTCTCGAGGAAGGTTTCGCCCATGGCCTCGATGACGCCGCCGCCGTAGAGGATGAGGTCGGGGGAGATGGTGTTGATCATGTTGCCGGTGGCGATGGCGAGATAGTGGCAGGCCCGGTCCACGGCCTCGATGGCCACCTTGTCCCCGCTCTCCACGGCTTTCTTGAGCCGCTTGCTGCGGATGACGCCCTCCGCCGCCATGTCGGCAAGCTGGCACTCCCGCCCGCGGGAGACCTGCTGGCGGATGTAGTTGGTCATGGCGGTCTTGCTCGCGAGGGCCTCAAGACAGCCGCGCTGCCCGCAGCCGCAGAGGGGCCCCTCGGGCTCGAGGATCATGTGGCCGTACTCGGCGGCCTTGAACTGGTTGCCGGTGAAGAGCTTGCCGTTCAGGACCAGGCCGCCGCCCATGCCGGTGCCCACGAAGAAGCCGACGATGTTCTGGTACCCCCGGGCCGCGCCGAACTTGTATTCGCCGAGGACGCCGAGATTCACGTCGTTGCCGACGAAGAAGGGCACGCCGAATTTCTTGCGCATGGCCCCCGCGATGTCGTAGTTGCGCCAGGGGAGGTTCGGCGTGAAGAGCACGACGCCCTTGTCCTGGTCGATGACGCCGGGGGCGCAGGAGGCGATGGCGTTGAGCTTCTTCCGGTCGATGCCGGAGGCCTCGATCATCTCCTCCACCACGCTGATGATGACCTTCTCCACGTCGGCCGTCCCCTCGCCCCCGGATTTGGAGCGCTTTTTCAGGCGGTAGATGATCTCGTCCTTCTCGTTGAAAATCGCGCCGAGCACCTTCGTGCCGCCCACGTCGAGACAGATGTTGTACTTTTCAGCCATGGATTGATCCTCCTGTAAATAATTATGAAAATTTCGCTTCGTAGGGGCCGATGCCTTCATCGGCCCGAAGACTGATGATCCGTACAAGGAAACGGGGCTCGGGTCGATCTGGGGATCGACCCCTACGGAATGGCAGCCAAGCCCGATACCCACACGAAACCTTACCGCCAGAGCCTGCGCAGCTTCTCGAGAAAGCTCACATGCTCCGGGGAGGGCGGGGACTTCTCCAGCGACACGCCCGGCGTGCGGGCGGGGACCCTCTCGGGCGGGACCGGCTCGTTCGTGGCGGGGGCGACGCGGACCACCACCGGCTCCGTCTCCACGCTCACGCGGGCGGCGCTGAAGTAGCGGTACAGGGCCTCCTGGGAGCTTGTCCCCTCGCCGCCCTTCTCGCGGACATAGCTCCCGTCCGGGAGCATGCGGCGGGATTTCTCCCGGTCGGCCCGGAGGGCGTTCAGGACGGTGTTGATCTGCTCGCGGGTGTCGGGCGTCACGACCTCCATGAAGGCCTCGACGCGCCGCTCGAGATTGCGGCTCAGAAGATCGCCGGAGCCGATGAAGAGGCGCTGCTCCGCCCCCTCGCCGAAGCTGTAGATGCGGGAGTGCTCCAGCCAGCGGCCCACCACGCTCGTCACGGTGATGTTCTCCGTCATGCCCTTCACGCCGGGGCGCAGGCAGCAGATGCCGCGGATGAAAAGCTCGATCTTCACGCCCGCCTGGGAGCACTCAATGAGCTTTTCCATGACGTCGAGATTGTTGAGGGCGTTGATCTTGATGGCGACGCGGCCGCGCTCTCCCTTGGCCTTCTCCCGGTCGAGGAATTCCAGCACGCGGGTCTTGAAGCTGTTCGGCGCGATCCAGAGGCAGTGGGCCTCGGGCGGGAGCTGCCCGTCCTCAAGGGCGGTGAAGGCGGCCTCGGCGTCGAGCCCGGCCTCCTCCTTGCAGGTGATGAGGGAGAGGTCGGTGTACTGCTCGCCCGTGACCTCGTTGTAGTTGCCGGTGCCCACCTGGGTGATGCGGCTGAGATTGCCGCCGTGCTGGCGCGTGATGAGGCAGAGCTTGGAGTGGACCTTGTGGTCCGGCAGACCGTAGATCACGCGGCAGCCCGCGTCCTCCAGCATCTCGGAATAGTCGATGTTGTTCTGCTCGTCAAACCTTGCGCGCAGCTCCAGAAGGCAGAGGACGTCCTTCCCCTTGTCGGCGGCGTAGGCGAGGGCCGCGGCGATCTTGCTGCTGCCGGACATGCGGTAGAGCGTGATCTTGATGGACAGGACCTCCGGGTCGTCCGCCGCCTCGTAGATGAGATCCACGAAGGGCATCATGCTCTGAAACGGGAAGCTCATGAGAAGGTCGTGCTTTTCGATGTAGGAGAAGTATTCCCCCTTTTTGAGCCCGATGTCCCGGGCGGGGCGGCGGTCCTCATAGCGGAAGTTCTCATGCGCCCCGATGCAGGAGCGGAAGGAGAGGTCGAAGGGCACCGTCTGGGTGAAGACGCGCTCGTCCGGCACGCGGAGCTTCTTTAAGAGCAGGGCGCGGTTCGCGTCCGTGAGCTTGCCGAGGATGCGCACCCGCACGGGCATCTCCCGCCGCCGCTTCGTGAGCATGGTGGAGACCTTGTCGCGCAGATTGCTGTCGGCCCGGTCGGCCACGTCCGAGAGGAACACGTCCGCGTTGCGGGTGACCTCCACGGCGCAGGACTGGAGGATGGGCTCCTTCTTCAAAAGCAGGGGCAGGAAGTGCCGCACGAGCTGGGACGTGAGCACGATCTTCTGGCAGCCGTTGATCTCAAAGCTCAGATAGGCGGGCACCCGGTGCAGGGGGATGACCGCGAGCCTCTGGACGCTCGTGCGCCCGAGGAAGGCCACGATGTTCGTCTCCCCGGTCCAGAGGAAGGGGAAGGCCTGGTTGAGGTCGAGGAACTTCGGCAGCAGCAGGTCCTTGATGTCGCCGAAGAGCTTCTTGCTCATGAGCTCGTCCACCTTGCTGATCTTCTTGAAGTCCAGCACGTCCACGCCGTTTTCCCGCAGCTGCTCGCGTATGCCCTTCCAGATGCTCTCCATCAGGGTCTGCTGCTCGCGTGTGACGCGCAGCACCTCGTGGATCTGCGTCTCCGGCAGCATCCCGGAGAGGGGATCGGCCTTCTCCGGCGTCAAAAGGGCGCGGTGGGTCAGAATCCCGATGCGGACCCTGTAAAACTCCGTGAGGTTGGACTGGTAGATCATCAAAAACTTGAGCCGCTCCAAAAGCGGCACGTCGGGGTCCGCGGCCTCGAGCAGCACGCGCTCGTTAAAGGCGAGCCAGCTCAGCTCACGGTTGATGTAGATGCTCTTGGCCGCGGCCTTGCGCTCCTCGGCGATGCGCTTTTCGTCCAGGACCTTCTTCTCCGGCGCGGGCTTTTTTTCGGGGGCGGCCTTCGCGGGGCCGCCCTTTTTCTCTTTCTGAGCCATAGATGTTTCCTGTTCTCCTTCAGGCAAGCCGCTCCTCACAGGCCTTCTCCAGCGCGTCGATCACGATGCGCAGGGCCTTGATGCGGGCATATTTCTTGTCGTTGGATTCGATGATGAACCAGGGGGCGTTCTCGGTGCTGGTCTTCTCCAGCATCTCGTCGATGGCCTCCTCGTACTGAGGCCACTTCTCCCGGTTGCGCCAGTCCTCCTCCGTGAGCTTCCAGGCCTTCTCCGGGGTGTTCTGCCGGTCGGTGAAGCGCTGGAGCTGGGTGTCCTGGTCGATGTGGATCCAGAACTTGAGCACCACCGCGCCCCAGTCGGTGAGCTGGCGCTCAAACTCGTTGATCTCGTTGTAGGCGCGCTTCCAGTCGGCCTCCTCGCAAAAGCCCTCCAGCCGCTCCACCATGACGCGGCCGTACCAGGTGCGGTCAAAGATGCAGACGTGGCCGCTGCGCGGGAGCCGCGTCCAGAAGCGCCAGAGGTACTGGCGGTTTTTCTCGTGGGGCTCGGGGGAGGCGATGGGCATCACGTCGAAGCCGCGGGGGTCCAGGGGCCGCGCGATGCGGCGGATGTTGCCGCCCTTGCCCGCGGCGTCCCAGCCCTCGTAGCAGAGGATCACGGGGATCTTCTTGCGGTAGATGACGTTGTGCAGCTCGCCGAGGCGCTTCTGCAGCTTCTTGAGCTCCTTGCGGTACTCCTCGTCCGTGAGACTGGGGGAGAGATCCACCGCGGCGAGCTTCGGCATCTTAATGAGCGGGAAGCTCTCCTTGAAAGGCTCGCCCACGTAGCGGCCCTCCTCCAGGGCCTTGTCGATCTGCCCGACCAGGAGCTTGAGCGCGTCGCGGGCTGCGAGAGTCCGTCTGCTGCCGTCCAGCACATGCCAGGGGACGGTCTTGCCGGTCTTCTCCATGAAGCTCTCGTATCCGTCCTTGAAGAGCTTGTATTCCCGCATCTGCCAGAGATCCTCCGGGGAGACGCGCCACTCGGTCTCAAAGTTTTCCCGCAGGGCGGTGATGCGCTTGCGCTGCTCCTTCTCGCTGATATCCACGAAGAGCTTGAGCACGAGGTAGCCCCCGTCCCGGAGCTGGCGCTCGAACTCACACACGGCGCGCACGCGCTTTTTGTACTCCTCCTTCGTGATGTCCCGGTGCAGGAATTTCCGCACGCAGTCCTCCATCCAGCCGGAGTCGTAGAACATGATCTTCCCGTTTTCGGGGATGGCCCTGGCGTAGGGGTAGAGGAAGGGATAGCGCGCCTCCGCCTCGGGCGTGATGACGGGGGAGACCACGTTGTAGTTTCTCGGGTCGATCTCACTGATGAGCTCGTTGATGAGACTGCCCTTGCCGGCGGCGGCCCAGCCCTCCACCAGCACCAGGATGGGCAGGCCCTGCTCCCGCACGGTCTGCTGCATGCCCATGAGTTTTTCGCGCAGGGCCTTGACCTCAGCCTTGAGCTGCTCCGTCTCCGCGTCTTTGGCTTCCTTTTTTATTTTCTTCGCTTCTTTGTCTTCCTTTTTCATGATGTATCACGTTCCTTTTTATGAAGAGTTGAAAAATGCTTTTAACATTTATAGTGATTCTGTCGTTATTTTACGATATTGACCCGGGGAAGTCAACACAAGAGTTGTGCAATTTCCACACTTGCGGCGGGTAAGCTGACGGCTTATACTATGGATTATTCAGCAAAAAAACCTCACTCCGGGGCGTGATCCGAAATGAAAAACAAAAAGATGCTTGGAAACTTCCTTCTGCTCCTCACGGCGATGATCTGGGGCACGGCCTTCGTCTTCCAGCGCATGGGCATGGACAGCGTCGAGCCCTTCACCTTCACGGCGGCGCGCATGTTCCTCGCGGCGCTCGCGGCGGGCGCGGCCTCCCTCTTCTTCTCCGGGAAGGGGAAGCTGTCCGACAGGGAACGGCGCGAGAAAAACCGCGCGACGCTCCTTGGCGGCCTCGGCTGCGGCGTCTTCCTCACGGCGGCGAGCCTCTTCCAGCAGGTCGGCATGGTGACCACCACCGCGGGCAAGGCGGGCTTTATCACGGCGCTCTATATCCTGCTGGTGCCGGTTTTGAATTATATTCTCTTCAAAAAGCGCAGCGGCCTGCACGTCTGGCTCGCCATCGCAGCGGGCCTCGTGGGCATGTATCTGCTCTGCATGACGGAGGGCTTCCGCCTGACACGGGGCGACGCGCTGGTCTGCGCCTGCGCTGTCGTCTTCTCCGGGCACATCCTCTGCTGCGACCATTTTTCCCGCCGGGGCGATCCCGTGCGCATGTCCGCCATCCAGTTTCTCGTGGTGTCGCTGACGTCCCTCGTGCTCGCGCTGATCTTTGAAAAACCCTCCTGGGCATCCCTCCGTGCCGCCGCCGTGCCGATCCTCTACTGCGGCGTCATGTCCGGCGGCGTGGGCTACACCCTGCAGATGGTGGCCCAGGGCTTCACCGACCCCACGGTGGCCTCGCTTCTCATGAGCATGGAATCGGTCTTCGCCGTCCTCGGCGGGGTGCTCTTGCTGCACGAGCGCATGAGCGGGCGGGAGCTTCTCGGCTGCGTCGTCATGTTTACCGCCATTGTCCTGGTCCAGCTCCCCGCGCCGCACCGGAAGGAACAGGCGGAATAGGACAAAATCCCCCTCGAATAGGATATCCGGGGAGGGGGAATTTCGATGACGAGCTATTACTCCGAGCTCCGCTGCAAGGAGATCATTGATATCCACACGGGCTTTCGCCTGGGCTATGCCTGCGATCTGGAGCTGGACGACCGGGAGGGCTGCATCGCCGCCCTGGTCACGCCGGGCAGGCCGCGGCTCTTCGGTCTTCTGGGCCGGGAGGAGGACTACATCCTCCCCTGGAGGGATGTCGTCCGCATCGGCAGCGATATCATCCTCGTGGAGGTCAAGGGCGAATTCCTGCGCCGCAAACGCCAGACCCGCTGGTTTTAATCCCTTGGCAAATGCATGGGAATAGAGTATAATACCTTATTATCCATCATTCATCAGATCCCGGAAGGGAGGACGGAACATGAAACGGATCATCACGTGGGGGCTTGTGCTCTGCCTTCTGTGCATGCTCCTCACCGCCTGCGCAAAGCGTCCGGAGCTTGAGCCCTGGGAGATGCCGACCGTGGACACAAAGCCCACGCCGGCGCCCACCGCGGCCCCGGCCTTCGGGGGCGGCAGTCCCGAGCGCTATGTCTGGAACGAGGCGCTCTTTGCCAACATGGCAAATCCCGGCGCCGCGGCAGGCAGCATCCAGGAGACGCACACCCACAAGGAGTGCCTGGCCCTGTTTCCCTATACCTTTCTGCCTGCCTCCGTCTTTGGGGAGAGCTATGCTGCCTACGAAAAGCTCACCCTCAAAAAGACCCAGCACGACGTGATGCTGGACGGGGCGGGACAGCTCGCCGAGCACGCCTATATCGAGTTCCGGTACCTGCCCAAGAGCGGCAGGGAGGACGAGGGACTCTACGTCATGGCAGAGCTCTGCTCTCTGGACGCGGCCCAGGAGATCTACAACGGCAATTACCCCCATCTGATCATGCCGGAGGGGGAGCGGCTGCACCTTTCCACATACTACCTCAAGGATCTCGTCCTCGCGAAGGTCGGGGAGCAGCGCGTGGCCCAGATGCTGAAGCTCACGCCCGCCTCGTATTTTTCCGACGCCCGCCGCGCCATGGCGGAGGATGAGAGCTTTGTGCCGCAGCGCCAGGTCTTCCTGACGCTGACCTGCGGCCTCAATATGAGCGATGAGGAGTTTATCGCCGCTGTCTGTTATCTCCTGCGCTACAGCGACGGGAGCGAGATCGTCACCCCGGAGCCGAGCAGGCTCCCCGTTTTCGGCGAAAAAGGCGCGGCATAGCCTCAAATGAGAGAATGCTTTGGCATTCTCTCATTTGAAAAAAATGCACCCTGCTGCGCGCATTCGCTTGCGACGCGAAGATAGTCCTTTAGGGCGGGAGACGCTCGCACACTTGCAGGGCGAGAAGTGTTTTTTTCCGAGGCACATGTCCCCGGAAAAAACGATTTGAATTGTTTTTCGCCTTGCGAGGCGAAAAATCAGAGGGAGCTCCCTCTGAACTCTCCGGCAGATTTTCTAACAACGGAGTCAATATGGAAGCAAACGAAACGAAAAGAGAACGCGCGGTACTGGCCGGGCTTGCCGCCGGCAGCATGGATGAGTATGAGCGCTCCAGCGACGTCACGATGGAGGAGCTCGCCGCCCTGGTGGAGACCGCCGGGGGCGAGACTGCTGCGGTGCTGATCCAGTCCCGGCCCACGCCCGACCCCCACAGCTTTCTCGGGGATGGGAAGGTGAAGGAGCTCAAGGAGCTCATTGAGGCAAACGAGTGCGATCTCGCCGTGTTCGACAACGAGCTCTCCCCCTCCCAGATGCGGGTATTGTCCGAGGAGCTCGGCGTCAAGGTGCTGGACCGCTCCGGCCTCATCCTGGATATCTTCGCCCAGCGGGCGAGGACGCGGGAGGGCCAGCTGCAGGTGGAGCTCGCGCAGTATAAATACCTGCTGCCGCGCCTCACCGGCATGTGGACACACCTCGTGCGGCAGACGGCCTCGGGCGGCTCGTCCCCCATCGGCACCCGCGGCCCCGGCGAGACTCAGCTCGAGACCGACCGCCGCCACATCCGCCGCAAGATCCAGAAGCTGGAGGAGGAGCTCGCGGACGTGCGCAAGGTCCGCGGCACCCAGCGGAGACGGCGCGAGAAGAACGCCATGCCCGTGGTGGCTCTCGTGGGGTACACGAACGCCGGCAAGTCCACGCTCTTAAACTGTCTCACGGGGTCCGACATCCCGGCAAACGACAGACTCTTCGATACGCTGGACACCACGACCCGCCGTCTGCGCGTGGACGAGACGCAGGAGATCCTGCTGTCCGACACGGTGGGCTTCATACGCAAGCTCCCGACCCACCTGATCGAGGCCTTTAAGGCCACCCTCGAGGAGCTCCAGTATGCGGACGCCCTCCTGCATGTGATCGACATCTCCAATCCCGAGTGGCCCGAGCAGGCCCGCGTGGTGGACGAGCTCATCCGGCAGCTCGGGGCGGAGAGCACGCCCTGCATCCGCGTCTACAACAAGTGCGACGCCTACTTCGGCATTTTGCCCCACGGCGAGGACTGCGTCTGCATCTCCGCCAAAAGCGGGGAGGGCGCGGCGGAGCTTCTGGAGCTTCTGTCCGCCCGGCTCGACCGGGGCAGGCGCCGCGTGACGCTGAAGCTGCCCTATGCCGCGGCGGGCCTTCTCGACAGCCTCAACCGGGAGGCGGCGGTTTTGTACACCGAGTATACCGAGGACGGCGTGGAGGTGGAAGCCATCGTCCCGCCGGAGCTTTTCGGACGGGTCAAGGCCTATATCCCCGGCTTTGTCGAACCGAAAGAGGAGTGGGAGACATGAGCGAGTACTATATCCCCACTGGCCCGGGCGAGAGCGAGTTCACCGAAAAGCGCTCCCGCTTTCTCGGCCACGTCCGCATGGCGGAGACCGAGGACGAGGCCCGCGCCTTTATCGCCGATATGAAAAAGAAATACTACGACGCGCGGCACAACTGCTGGTGCTACAGCATCCGGGACGGGGCCGAGCGCTACAGCGACGACGGCGAGCCCCAGGGCAGCGCCGGCATCCCCATGCTGGAGGTGCTGCGCCGTCAGGGGGTGACGAACGCGGTCTGCGTCGTGACGCGCTATTTCGGCGGCGTCCTGCTCGGTACCGGCGGTCTTCTGCGGGCCTACACCAAAAGTACCGCCGACGCCCTGCAGGCCGCGGGTATCTCCGCCGTGCGCCGCTGGGTCGAGACGGAGCTCCCCTGCACCTATGCCCAGCTCGAACGCATGAAGCTCGAGGCGGCGGAGGCCGGCGGCGTTGTGGAGGACGTGGAATACGGCGCGGGCGTCACGCTGCGGGTCCTCGTGCCGGAGGAGCGGAGCGACGCCTTTGCCGCGCGCATCTACGATCTCAGCGCCGGAAGCGTCAAGGTCCTCGTCACCGGCGAGAGCTTTCGCGCGGTGCCGATAAAATGACAAGCCTTCACCGCGAGAAAAATTTTTTCAAAAAAATAAAGGGAAATACAAATTTGCGTCGTATAAGAGTAAGGGAAGGGAAAATCCCTTGCTCTTTTTATTATGCTGTATGAAAGGCGGTGGCGTCCGTGTCCTGTCCAAGAGAGGAGAGAGAACGGCTCGAGCATCTGATTGTCGGGCCATACGGCGTGCTGGCGGAGAATACCCGCGGCCGACTCACGCCGGAGGAGGAGTGCAGCATCCGCACCTGCTTTCAGCGGGATGTGGACCGCATCACCCATTCCAAGTCCTTCCGCCGCCTCAAGCACAAGACCCAGGTGTTTTTAAGGCCCGAGGGGGACCACTACCGCACCCGTCTGACCCACACGCTGGAGGTCACCCGCCTCGCGCGGACCGTCGCCCGCGCTCTGGGGCTCAATGAGGATCTCGCGGAGGCCATCGGCCTCGGCCACGACCTGGGCCACACGCCCTTCGGCCACGCGGGAGAGCGGGCGCTCGACGTAATCTTCGAGGGAGGCTTCAAGCACTATGTACAGAGCCTGCGCGTGGTGGATGTGCTGGAGCGGGACGGGCAGGGCCTGAACCTCTGCTATGAGACCCGCATGGGCATCCTGAACCACACCCACGGCGCGCCGGACGATACGCGCGAGGCCACCTGCGTGCGCCTGTGCGACCGGATCGCCTACATAAACCACGACCTGGACGACTCCATCCGCGCCGGCATCATCCGCGCAGACCAGGTGCCGGAGCGCATCCGCCGCGACTGCGGGGAGCGCAACAGCGAACGCATCAACTCCCTTATCGCGGACCTCATCGAAAACAGCCGGGAGGGCGTGCTGCGCATGTCCCCCCGCATGGAGGAGACCTTTCAGTTTTTCCACAGCTATATGTTCTCCGACGTGTATACAAACCCCATGGCCAAGGGGGAGGAGAACAAGGTACAGGGCATCCTGGAAAAGCTCTATAATTATTATGTAAACCATATCGAGAAAATGCCCCCCGAGCTGCAGGCGATCGCCGAGCGGGAGGGCGCGGGCCGTGCGGCGGTGGACTATATCTCCGGCATGACCGACGGCTACGCGATGGAGAAATTCGGCGAGATCTACATCCCCTTCGCGTGGACCGTGAAATGAATTCGATGAAATGCAAGTCATTTCATCGAGTTTGCAGCCTGCCGCGCGCACTCGCTTGCGACGCGAAGCTAGTCCTTTAGGGCGGGGGACGCTCGCACACTTGCAGGCTGAGAAGAGTTTTTCGCGAGGTACGCGCCCCCGCGAAAAACGGATTTGAATGTTTTTTCGCATACGCGAAAAACTCTGTGAGGCTTTGAAGAAGGTGACACCATGCCCATTCCGGAAAAGTTCATACAGGATCTGGTGGACCGCTCGGATATTGTGGACGTGGTCTCGAGCTATGTGCGGCTGAGTAAGCGCAGCGGGGCCAACATGTTCGGCCTCTGCCCCTTCCACAGCGAAAAGACCCCCTCCTTCTCCGTCTCGCCGGACAAGCAGATCTACCACTGCTTCGGCTGCGGCAAGGGCGGCGGCGTCATCAGCTTCATCATGGAGATCGAGAACCTCTCCTATCCCGAGGCGGTGGCCTTTCTCGCCAGGCGCGCGGGGATGCAGATGCCGGAGGAGACCGACAGCGCCGAGGGGCGAAAACGCGCGCGGATGCTGGCCCTGAACAAGGACGCGGCCCGCTGGTTCCACGCCCAGCTCTCCGAGCCCGCGGGCAGGGCGGCGGTGGCCTATATCCAAAAGCGCGGCATCTCGCCGGCCATGGTGAAAAACTTTGGCCTCGGCGCCGCGCCCGACGCCTGGGACAGCCTCCTGAACGCCATGCTCCGGAAGAGTTACACGGAAAACGAGCTCTTTGACGCCGGCCTTGTCAAGCGCGGGAGACAGGGCGGCTTCTATGACGCCTTCCGAAATCGCCTCATGTTCCCGGTCATCGACGTGCGCGGCAACGTCATCGGCTTTTCTGGCCGCATCCTCGGCGACGGGGAACCCAAGTACCTCAACAGCCCGGAGACCTTGGTTTTCAATAAAAGCCGGAACCTTTTTGCGCTGAATCTGGCTAAAAAATCAAAAAGCGGATATATCATCTTATCAGAGGGCAATATAGACGTGGTGAGTCTGCACCAGGCGGGCTTCGATTCGGCGGTGGCGTCTCTCGGCACCTCGCTCACGCCGGAGCAGGCGCGGCTCATCTCCCGCTATACGGGCGAGGTCATCATCGCCTACGACGGGGACGGGGCCGGGCTCAAGGCCTCCCAGCGGGCCATCGGCATCCTCGAAAAGCTGGACATCAAGGTGCGCGTCCTGCGTCTGACCGGGGCCAAGGACCCGGACGAGTATATCAAAACCAAGGGGCCGGAGGCATTCCGAAAGCTGCTGGAGGGTTCGGAGAACCAGATGGACTACCGCCTGCGCTCCATCCGGGAGAAGTACGACCTCACGGTGACGGAGCAGAAGTCCGACTATCTGCGCGAGGCGGTGGAGCTTCTGGCGAAGCTCCCGGACGAGGTGCGGCGCCAGGTCTACGCGATGGATCTTGCGCACGAGCTTGGGCTTCCGCCGGATGTGATCGTAAACGACGTGGAGCGGCGGCGTAAGCGCATCGTAAACGGCGCCTTCCGCGAGACCCAGAAGCAGCAGGCCAGGCCGGAGAAGCTGCTGCAGCCCACGGCGCGGGAGCTGCGCTATGACGATCCCGCCTCGGCCGCGGCGGAGGAGGGGATCGTGCGGCTTCTGTATCTGGAGCCCTCGCTCATCGAGACCAGGAATCTCCCCCCGCCGGAGGATTTCTCCGCGCCGGGTCTCGGAAAGATCTACGCCATTCTCTGCCGCCGCATCCGCGCGGGCCAGAGCGTGAGCACGGATCATCTCGCGGGAGAGCTCAGCGGGGATGAGCTGGGGCTTCTGGTCTCCATTCTCCAGAAACCGGAGATCCTCAGTAAAAGCCGGCAGAGCATGGCCGATTACATAGAAAAGATCGCAGAGAGAAAAGAGCGCCGGGACGGCGCGACAGATCTTCTGGCACTGCAGAGCCAGTTAAAAAAGAAAAAAGGATATGAGGGATAAGCAAATGGCTGAAGACAACATCTACACCGAACAGGAACTGAACAAAATGGCGGACGAGCTTTTGAACGCCGCCGGCGACACGGAGCTCCTCCCCGAGCCGCCCAAGCCCAAGCGCAGCTCCAAGAAAAAAGAGGACCGCGCCGAGCAGACCAAGTCCCCCGAGGAGCGCCTGAACGAGCTCTTTGAAAAGGGCAAGAAGACCGGCAAGCTCACGCCCAAGGAGCTGGAGGTCCTGGAGGAGCTGAACCTGGACGGCGAGGCTGTGGACCGCTTCTATGAGACCCTGGAGAAGGCCGGCGTTGACATCGACGTCGGCAGCGACGATCTGCTCCCGCCCCTGGACGACGTGGTGCCCGAGGCGGAGGATCTCGTAGGGATCGAGGAGGTCGCCGCCACCGAGCTTGTGGATACCGACGCCCTCATGGACAGCTTCTCCACCGATGATCCCGTGCGCATGTACCTCAAGGAGATCGGCAAGGTGCCCCTGCTCACGCCGGAGGAGGAGATCGAGCTTGCCAAGCAGATGTCTCTCGGCGATGAGAACGCCAAACACCGCATGACCGAGGCAAACCTCCGTCTCGTGGTCTCCATCGCAAAGCGCTACGTGGGCCGCGGGATGCTGTTTCTCGACCTCATTCAGGAGGGGAACCTGGGCCTCATCAAGGCGGTCGAGAAGTTCGACTACACCAAGGGCTACAAGTTCTCCACCTACGCCACCTGGTGGATCCGCCAGGCCATCACCCGCGCCATCGCCGATCAGGCCCGCACCATCCGCATCCCCGTGCATATGGTGGAGACCATCAACAAAACCATCCGCGTCTCCCGTCAGCTTCTGCAGGAGCTGGGCCACGACCCCTCCGCCGAGGAGATCGCGAAGGAGATGGACATGCCGGTTGACAAGGTGCGCGATATCCTGAAGATTGCCCAGGAGCCCGTGAGCCTCGAGACCCCCATCGGCGAGGAGGAGGATTCCCATCTCGGCGACTTCATCCCGGACGAGGATGCGTCCGAGCCTTCGGAGGCGGCCTCCTTCTCCCTTCTGCGCGAACAGCTTGAGGAGGTCCTGGACACTCTCGCCCCCCGCGAGAAGAAGGTGCTGGAGCTGCGCTTCGGCATCGTGGACGGCCGCACCCGCACGCTGGAGGAGGTCGGCAAGGAGTTCAACGTCACGCGCGAGCGCATCCGCCAGATCGAGGCCAAGGCCCTGCGCAAGCTGCGCCACCCCAGCCGCTCCAAGAAGCTGAGAGATTTCCTCAATTGAGTTTGGAGAATATTAAAAATGCCTTCCCCTCGAGGGGAAGGTGCCCCAGTTCGCAAACTGGGGCGGATGAGGTGGAGCCTGCCGCTTCTGACCAGCTCCGTACAAGAGGCGACGCTGACACCTCATCCGTCATCCGGCTTCCGTGAGACGCCGGATGCCACCTTCCCCTCAAGGGGAAGGCTAAGCATAAAAGACCGGAGACAGAGATATGAAATACGATTTCACCACCGTTCTCAAGCGCGCGGGGCGAGACTGCCTTGCGGCGGAGAAGATCCCCTTCCCGGGCGTCACGGCGGACCCGGGCTTTGACCCCATCCCCATGTGGGTGGCGGACATGTCCTTTCCCACCGCGCCCCCGATCCTGGAGGCGATCCGGGAGCGCCTTTCCGCGCCGCACTTCGGCTATTTTGAGCTGCCGAAGGAATACTATGCCGCCATCATCGACTGGCAGCGGACCCGCAACGGGGTCGATGGGCTGGAACCGAAGCACATCGGCTATGAAAACGGCGTCCTCGGCGGGCTGAGCTCCGCCCTCCAGGCCTTTACCGCGCCCGGGGAAAAGATCCTTCTGCACGCCCCCGCCTATGTGGGCTTTACCCACACGCTGGAGGACGCGGGCCGCACCGCGGTCCACTCGCCCCTTGTGCGGGACGCGGAAGGGATCTGGCGCATGGACTATGAGGACATGGACCGGAGACTCCGGGAGAACGACATCCACTTCGCCGTCTTCTGCTCCCCTCACAATCCCTGCGGCAGAGTCTGGGAGCGCCGGGAGATTGAGCGGGCCATGGAGGTTTACGCGAAAAACGACTGCGTGGTCGTCTCGGACGAGATCTGGTCGGACATCATCATGCCGGGCTGCCGCCATATCCCCACCCAGAGCGTCTCGGAGGACGCGAGAGAGCGCACCATCGCCCTCTACGCCCCCAGCAAGACATTCTCTCTCGCGGGGCTCGTGGGCTCCTATGACATCGTATACAGCGACTATCTGCGCGCCCGCCTGCACCGGATGGCCGCCGTCACGCATTATAACGAGCCGAACATCCTCTCGGTCCACGCCCTCATCGGGGCCTACCGGGACAGCGGCGACTGGGCGGATGAGATGGTGCGGGTCGTCGATGAGAACCTCGCCTGGGCCTGCGGTTTTATTCGGGAGCATTTCCCCGGCGTCTCTGTCATGCGGCCTCAGGGTACCTATATGCTCTATCTCGATTGCGGGGCCTGGTGCAGGGACCACGGCGTCACGATCCGGGAGCTTCAGGAGCGGGGCGTACGCTGCGGCGTCATCTGGCAGGACGGGGAGACCTTCTTCTGGCCGGACACCATCCGCATGAATCTGGCCCTGCCGAAGTCCCGCCTTGTCGAGGCCATGGAGAGGCTGAAAACATACGCTTTCATTTGAGAGAAAAAGAAAACGGCAAATCCCCCGGATCGTGTGATCCGGGGGATTTGACGTAAATGGCTTGATAGACCCAATTACTTGATGCCGTACTTCTTGTTGAACTTGTCGACGCGGCCGCTGGTGTCGACGAGCTTCTGCTTGCCGGTGTAGAAGGGGTGGCACTTGGAGCAGATTTCAACGGTGATGTCCTTCTTGGTGGAGCCGGTCTCGATCACGGCGCCGCAGGCGCAGCGGATCGTGGTGGGCTGGTAATTGGGATGGATGCCAGACTTCATTTCAAATTTCTCCTCAATCTCAGGCTGTCATGATTGTGCCCGAAGGGCATAGTTACAAGACGCAAAATGCATTGTAGCACAGGAGTGGGCGCTTTGCAAGTGCTTTTTCGGCAAAAGTTTTCGCCCCGGTGTAGCGGCTTTTTCTTTTCGCGTACAGGGAAGAAAAAACTTGACATCGGGTCCGCCTGAATGTTTCAATAAACAACACAGTACGCGATCCCCGCCGGAAGCGGAAGGGGAGAATGGGGGAAGAGAAATGTTCACCATCATGAGTCCTGCCGAGGCGGCGGCGCTGATTCCGGACGGGGCTGTCATCGGCCTGAACTCCTTCGTCGGCACGGCCAATCCCGAGAAGCTGCACGACGCCGTCACGGAGCGCTTCCGGAAGACCGGGCATCCGCGGAACCTGACGCTGGTGTCCTCCGCTGGCTTCGGCCTTTTTGATCCCGAGAGAGGGGCTGAGAACTATATCCGCGAGGGGGCTGTCGGAAAAATCATCTGCGGCCACTACGGCGCCATGCCGAGCACAAAGAAACTCGTGCTGGAGGATCGCTTTGAGGCGTACAACCTGCCCCTCGGCCCCATGTCCCACGCCATGCGGGCCCAGGCCGGCGGGCACGACGGGTATTTTACGAAGCTCGGGCTCGGCCTCTTCGTGGACCCCCGGGTGGAGGGCCCGGGACTCAACCGTCTCTCAAAGGATGACACGCTTGTAAAGCTCGTGCAGATCGAGGGGGAGGAATACCTCCGCTACCGCCTGCCGGATTTTGACGTCGCCCTCATCAAGGCCACGAGTGTCGACGCCAAGGGGAACATCTCCTTTGAACGGGAGTACAGCACCATCGACGCGCTCTCCATCGCCCAGATGACCAGACGCAACCACGGCAGGGTCATCGTGCAGGTGGACAGGGTGCGCTCGGATTTCAGCCGCCCGCGGGATATCATCATCCCCGCGGTGCTGGTGGACGTGGTGGTCGTCTGTGAGCCGGAGCGGGACAACGAGGCCTTCGGCACGCTGTCCGGCGATATCCACGTCCCGGCGACACATATGCAGTACTGGTACCGCCGCCTGGAGCAGGAGAACGCCAGAAGCGGGAAGATCCGTTCGGATTTCTCCGCCGACATCATCGGACGCCGGGCGGCAAGGGAGCTTCACCGGGGCGACGTCATCAACGTCGGCATCGGCATCCCCGAGAAGGTCAGCAAATACGCCGCGGCGGAGGGCATTCTGCCGGAGCTCACCCTCTCCGTGGAGTCCGGCGGCACCGGCGGTCTCCCGGCGGGCGGGCTGGAGTTCGGCGCCATGATCGGCGCGGACGCGATCTGTGACATGTCCATGCAGTTCGATTTCTATGACGGCGGGGGACTGGACTGCTGCTTCATGGGCGCGCTGGAAATGGACCGGCACGGCAATGTAAACGCCCACCGCGGCGTGGACCAGGTGTCCGGGATCGGCGGCTTCGGCAACATCACTTCGGCGACACGCAACGTGATCTTCTGTCTTACGTTCAACACCAAGGGCCTGTACGTCACGGAGGAGAACGGCGCCGTCCGGATCGAGCGGGAGGGGAGCATCCCCAAGATCGTCGACAGCGTGCGGAGCATCAGCTTCTCCGGCCCCCGCGCGGTGCGGAACGGACAGCGCGTCCTCTATGTGACGGAGCGCTGTGTCTTCGCCCTGCAGAAGGAGGGCCTCACCCTTGTTGAGGTCTACCCCGGCGTGGACAAGCAGCGGGATATCCTGGACCGCCTCCCGTTCCCGGTGATAGACAAGACGGAATGCGTTTGACAAAAAGATAAGACCGCAGGGGCCGATCTCCGGATCGGCCCCTGCGGCCTTGTAAAAGAGGCTGTACACGCGGTACAGCCTCTTTCACTTGCGCACTACTTTTTCTTCCGCTTGACGAGTACAACGATGATCACGATCAGGATGATCAGCACCAAAAGCGCGATGGCGAGGATGGTCCAGGTCATGTCCTTTTCCACAAGCTGGACCGGGATATCGGTGCTGAGACCGTAGTCGTCGGTGGCCGTCACGGTGAAGTCCGCGCTGCCGAGACCGTCTACTTCGGCCTCAACCGTGGATTCCGTGAGCGTGACCGCGCCGCCGAGATCGTCAGAGACCGTGTATTCGAGCTCGCTGCCCTTCGGATCCTCGAAGAGTTCATCAAGCTCCGCCGTCCAGGTGCCATCCTGCAGAAGACCGGTCTTGATGGTGTCGATCACGGTATCTACCTTCGCGGTGGGGGCGGGGAAGACAAGCTCGAAGGGGAGCGCGGTGCTGAGACCCCGGCTGTCGGTGGCGCTGACGGTGAAGGCGGCGGATTCCTCCCCCTGGAGGCGGAGCTTCAGAACGCCGTCCTCAATGCGCGCCATACCGCCGAGATCGTCGGACAGGGCGTACGTGAGACCGTCCCCCGCGGGATCGTCAAACACGTCGGAGAGCGTGAGCTCCCAGCCCTCCTCGGTAAAGCGGCCGTACTGCAGCGGGTCTGTGAGAAGCGCGGTTTTGACACCGGGCATCGTGACGGCAAAGTCGAAGGGGATCTTCGCGCTCATGCCGTGCTCGTCGGTGGCGGTGACGGTGAAGGCGGCCTTCCCGTCCGCCGCGCCGAGATCCACATGCAGCACGCTCTCCTCCAGTGTGAGCGCGGCGGCGGAGCCGGGCAGATCCTCTGTCACGCTGTAGCTGAGCGCTGTGCCCTTGGAGTCTTCAAAGAGTTCGGAGAGATCGGCGGTCCAGATGTTGTTTTCCACCGTGCCGAAGGCGGTGATGTCGGAGACGGTCTGCATCTTCGCCTCGGGGAGGGTGTAGGCGATGTCAAAGGGGAGCGTGGAGCTGAGACCCCGGCTGTCGGTGGCGGTCACGGTAAAGGCGGCAGCCCCGCCGAGCTTTTCAAGATCGGCGCTCAACACACTGTCGTTCACGCTGACCGCGCCGCCGAAATCGTCGGAGAGGGAATAGGCGAGACCCTCGCCGGTGCTGTCCTCAAAGAGGGGCTCGAGATCGACGGACCAGACATTGTCCGTGATGCTGCCGCTGGCGAGAATGTCGGAGACGTTCTCCGTCTTCGCCGCGGGGAGGGTGAAGCTGAGATCAAAGGGGAGGGTGGAGCTGAGACCCCGGCTGTCCACGGCGGTGACGTCAAAGGAAGCCTTTCCGCCGAGCGCCGCGAGATCAACGCCCAGCACGCTGTCTTCTATGGAGACATTGCCGCCGAGATCGTCGGAGAGCGTGTACTGAAGGCCGTTGCCGGCGGGATCGTCAAAGAGCGTGTTGAGGTCGACAGACCACACGTTGCCCATGACCTCACCGAGATCCGCGATCTCGGAGATACGCGCCTGCTTCGCCTCCGGCATGGCGACGGAGAGGGCAAAGGGGATCTCGGCGCTCAGACCGTGGGCGTCCGCGGCGGTGACGGTGAAGTCCGCGCTTCCGCCGAGTTTCGCAAGATCGGCGCTGAGTATATCGCCGTCAATGCCGACCGCGCCGCCGAAATCGTCGGACAGGCCGTAGCGGAGACCGAGACCCGCGGGATCGTCAAAGAGGGTGCCGAGGTCAACGGACCAGACGTTATCCCGGATGCTGCCGTGATTCATCACGTCCGAGACGGAAGAGAGCCTGGCGCCCGGAAGCTCTGCCCTGAGATCAAAGGGGACCTCAACGGAGAGACCGTAGCTGTCGGTCGCGGTAACGGTGAAGCTGGCATTGCCGCCGAGCTTTGCAAGGTCCGCGCTGAGAACGCCGTTCTCGATCGCGACCGCGCCGCCGAAGCTGTCGGACAGCGCATAGGAGAGGCCGGTGCCCTTGGGGTCCTCAAACAGCTCCTGCAGATCCAGGGACCAGACGTTGTTCTGAATGCTGCCGCAGGCGAAGAGATCGGACATGGCCTCAAGCTTTGCCGTGGGGGGCGGGACCAGGACAGTCATCTTGAGCGTGTTGGAGCGGACCTCGATCCCCGTCAGGCGGACAGAGGCGGTGGCGGCATACTCGCCGCCGTTTTCAAAGGTGAAGTCACAGCCGAAGACCCCGTCGCGCATGTCCATGGGGATCATCTCCGTCTCCCCGGAGGAGAGATTTTTGACCGCGAGATCCACTGTGATGGTGCCGAGATTCTCTTCGCTCAGGGGCGCTTCAAAATCCGTGACGACGGTCTCAAAGTGCACGGGCTTCAAAACCTCGCAGTCCTCGCCGGCACTCTCACGGGTGAGCATGGCGCTCACGGAGGAGTTGTAGATGAGGCACACGTCGATGGAGTCGCCCGGCTCGCCCCGGAGATTGACGGTCCAGTCTCCGGCCGCGGGCGCCGGGATCTTCACAAGCAGAAAGCGCGAGGTCTGCAGCTCATGTTCCAGCGTGTCGTAATCGCTGCCGTCGGGCTGTGTGATGCGGATATCCCCGCTCTCCACAAGGGCGCCGTTCTGGGGCTCCCGGCGCTCTACCACGATGTTGACCTCCTCCACGCCGAAGGCGGGAACGAGAAAGCCGGTCTCTGCCGCGCCCTCTTCGGAGAAGAGGACCTTATGGGCGCCGGTGTACTCGGTCTTGTTGATGATGGAATAGAAGCGGCTGAAGGTGGCGGTCAGATCCTCGGGCTTGGAGACGATCTCAAATTCGCCGTCGGTCCCGTCGGTATAGCGGCGCAGCTCCTCCTCCCCCGCGGCGGCCCTGCCGTCAACGTCGAGGAGGATGCCGTGGATGGTAATGCCGTCCTCCCGGGCAGCTTCCAGCGCTCTTTTGCCGGCGTCACGGGAGCTTTCCATCCGGATCCAGCGGTTTTCCGGCGGGAAGTCCGTCATCCCGTCCGTGAGCAGAAGGATCTCACAGGGCAGGCCGTTCTCCTCCTGCATGCCGTGCAGGATCTCGGTCGCCCGCAGCACGGCCCCGCCGATGTCGGTGTCGTAGCTCGTGCCGAGCGCCTCCACCTCGCTCACGAGGGTGCGCTTGTCCTCCATACTGTTCATGGGCCTGAGCCCCGAATCAAGGCGGATCCGGTCGTCAAAAACGACCGTGCCGACATTGTTTCCGGTCTCCGTCAGAAGCCCGAGAAACAGCTTCATCGCGTCATAGCGCAGACCATCCGGGTCGGTGCCGATGCCCCGCTCATCCCGCAGGCTTCCGCTCTTGTCAATGACCATCACGACATTATAGCGGTTTGCCACGGAGCTGTTCTCCTCGGCGCTGGCTGCGGGCCAGGACGCCATAAGCGTGAACGAAAACGCAAGTGCGAGTACGAGAGAGAGTATTCTGTAGCCTGTTTTCATCTTTAACCGGCTGCCTCCTTTGATACCTGAACAATCGAAATAATCAGGCACAATTATCCACTCTTGATTTTATTGTCCCCCGGGATGTTTGTCAAGTCGATTGTTTGGGAAAAAGAGTTAAATCCCCCGGAACGCAAAGCGAAGCTCCAGATCCCGATCCGCGGGGAGCAGGTACTCCGGATGCGTCTTCGCGCCCCAGCTGTCGTCCCCGCCGACACCCATCTGCCCGAGCGCCGCGCGCACGACCGTATAGTGGGCCTCCGGCAGCTCGTAGGCGTGAGCGGCGTTTTCCAGCTCGTGCGGGGTCCAGGGGAGGGCGCTGAAGCTCAGCTCGTCCCCGGTGAAGAGCATCCCGCGCCCCCGCAGATCCACGACCTTTGCCCAGCGCACGCCGCATTTGTTCCCGCACTCCTGGGGCACCAGGTAGCGGGCAAGGTTTTCCCGCACACTCTTCTCATAGATGCCGAGCCTTGCGCCGCGCTGCCGGTCGGCATAGCTCTCCTCCGGCCCAAGCCCGTACCAGATCACCCGCTCATAGTCCGCGCTGAGCTTGAACATCACGCCGAACTCCGGCATATCGCCGAGACCCTCCGTCGCCTTGTAGCTGAGCGTCGTCTCCACCGTGCCGTCTCCGAAGACCTCGTAGCCGAGACGGCAGCCGCTCACGGGCGATGTCGGGAGGAGATAGTCAAAGGTCACGCGGACGCTGTGCTCCCGCACTTCCACCTCTGGGTAGAGCGGGGCCTGGGGGCCGACGCCGAGGGCGTAGAGACTTGCGATCTTCCACTGGGCATAGCGCTGGGGCATGCCGTTTCCCCGGTCGTTGTCCGTCGGGGCGCGCCAGAAATTCGGCATGGGGATCTGCTCGATCATCTCCCGGCCGTCGTATACATAGGAGGTGAGTCCTCCCCGCGCGGCGGAAAACTGGACCGAGAAGTTCTTCCCGTGCACGCCGAGATTCCACTTGCCGCGCACCACGCGCAGGGGCTCCCGGGAGACGTGCGCGGCGGGAGCACGCTTGAAGACCTTCTGTCCGAAGGCGACCTCGTGCCCGGCCTTTGCCCAGAGGGCATCCTCCCGCAGGCGGAAGGAGAGCGTCAGCGCAAACTCCGGCAGCGCCCGGCCGAGACTGCCTGCGGCCTCCTCCAGAAGGCGCATCTTCTCAAAGACCTCTGCGGGCAGCTCAAAGCGCTTTTCGGAGAGGGGAAGCACCGGGAGAGACAGGGACGTCTCCCAACAGAGCTCTCCGTCCTTCTGCAGCAGAAGCAGGGCGGCATATGCGTCGGTGTTCGTGAAGAGGTTTTTGTTCTGCACCGTGAAGCCTGTGTCGTCAAAGCTGACGGAGATATTCTGATAGTTGAATTTGACCTCCTGCATCTTGGGGGAGGGGCTGCGGTCCCCGCCGTAGACGATGCCGTTGCCGCTGAAATTGCCGTCGGTCGGCCGCTCGCCGCAGTCGCCGCCGTAGGCCTGGAACCAGCGGCCGAAGCGGTCTTTTTTATAGAGGGACTGGTCCGCGTAGTCCCAGAGGAAGCCGCCCTGATACCGGGGCTCCCGGTCGGAGAGCTCCGTGTATTTGTGCATCGCGCCGCAGGAGTTGCCCATGGCGTGGCTGTACTCGCAGAGAATGAAGGGCTTTTCCGGGTTTTCGGCAAGGAAGCGCTCCACCTCGGCGGCGGGGGTGTACATCTGGCTCTCCATATCGCTCGTGTCGGGATAGCTGCGGTCATGGAAAATGCCCTCATAGTGGACAAGGCGGTGCGGGTCGAGCCGGCGGAAGAGCTCGCTCATCTCGTGGATGACGCTGCCGCCGAAGCTCTCGTTGCCGCAGGACCAGATGAGCACGCAGGGGTGGTTCTTGTCCCGCTGGTAAATGCTGTTCACCCGGTCCAGGAGCAGCGGGGCAAACTCCGCCCGATCCTTCGGGATCAGGTAGTCGGGCCCCGCCTGCTGCCGGTACAGGGCGTCCCAGCTCCCGTGGGTCTCCATGTTGTTCTCGTCCAGCACATAGAGGCCGTATTCGTCGCAGAGGGCGTAAAGGGCGGACTGGTTGGGATAATGGCTCGTGCGGATGGCGTTGATGTTGTTCCGCTTCATGGTGACGATGTCGCGCAGCAGTTCCTCCCGGTCGGGCACGCGGCCCTGCCTGGAGCTGAAGT
This sequence comes from uncultured Clostridia bacterium, assembly GCA_946184165.1. GTDB lineage: Bacteria > Bacillota > Clostridia > Oscillospirales > Oscillospiraceae > Limivicinus. The sequence continues at coordinate 31,753 of CAMHEN010000002.1, forward strand.
CGTGGCGGTTCACGCCCTTGAAGACGATGCGCTTCCCGTTTAGGAGCATGAGCCCGTCCCTGAGCTCGAAGCGCCGGAAGCCGAGGCGCTGGCAGAGCACGCCGGCGAGCTGACCCTCGCCGTCACAGACCTCGATCATGAGCTCATAGAGCTTCGGCCTCTCGGCGCTCCAGAGGGCGGGGGCGGGGACCGCAAGCTCCGCCGCGGCCTCCCCGTCGTCAAAGAAGCTCTCGCCCTTCGCGATGACCCGGCCGCCGTCGGAGAGCGTGAGGCGCAGCGAGCCCGTTCCCTTCGTGAGGGCGGAGATCTCCACCGTGCCAAAGCCCAGATCCTCCGATAGAAGCGGCGTCACCGCGAGATCGCGCACCGCCGTCTCCGGCACGAGACAGAGCCAAACACTGCGGAAGATGCCAGAGAAGAGGTAAAAGTCCTGATCCTCAAACCAGCTCCCCGGCGTCCACTTGAATACCCGCAGGGCGAGACGGTTTTCCCCCGCGCGCAGCAGCCCGCTCAGATCAAAGGCGGCGGGGGAGAAGCTGTCCTCGCTGTAGCCCGCATACCGCCCGTTGAGCCAAAGGGCAAAGCCGCTCTCCACGCCCTCGAAGAGGATATGCACCTCGCCCCCCTGAAAACGCGCGGGGAGGGAAAAATCCAGCACATAGTCCCCCACCGGGTTGAAGGCCGTGGGCACCTCCCCGGGCCGCAGCTCCTCGCTCGCGTCCCAGGGGTACTGGATGTTCACATAGGCGGGTCTGTCGTAGCCCTCCATCTGGATGTGCGCCGGGACATGGATGAAATCCCAGCCGCTCACGTCGAAATCCTCCCGCCAGAAGCCCTCGGGCGCGGCGGAGGGCTTGGATGCGTAATGAAAGCGCCAGGCCCCGTCGAGAGGAAAGCGCAGGCTCGATTCTCCGGCGGCGAGCTCCGCGCGGGAGGCGAAGGTCACGTGGTCAGAGCAGGCCGGCAGCCGCTTGTCCGCAAAGACGGCGGGATTTTTCACGATCTTATCAAAGCTGTATTCTCTCATCTTTCTCTCCTCAAAAAGCCGGCGTGTACATACCGGCGTAGCAGTTTGAAAGCGCCGGGACCAGTATAGCGGAAAAACGCCGCGCCCACAAGCGCCATCTTCATTTTGCGCCGCAGCTGATCTCCGCGCGCGGCAGAGCCGGTCGGGCGGGAATTCCACTTGAAACGGGACCGTAAACATGCTAAGATCATAATAAAAGAAGGAACAGATCGCATCTTTGGGAGAAGCTATGAGACCTGACAAAAAAGCCGCCCCCTCCGTAAGGGAGGAGTTTGTGCGGGCCATTGAAAACAGAATCCTGTCCGGGGAACTGAAGATCGGCGACAGGCTCCCGCCGGCGCGGGAGCTCTGCGCGCTGATGGGCGTGAGCCTGACCTCTGTGAGTACCGGCATCACCGAGCTTGCCAACAAGGGCTTTCTGGAGGTGAAGCCCCGCCACGGCGTCTATGTGAAAGACTACCGGAAGGAGGCGACGCCCGAGACTTTTTTTGCGATCCTGCGCTATAACGGCGGGAATCTGAACGCCCATGAGATCCGCTCCTTCACCGAGACCCGCATCGCCGCCGACCCCCTGGTGGCAAGTCTTGCGGCGGAGCGGGCGACGGACGCCCAGCTCGCGGAGCTCTCCGTGCTCGCGGCGCGCTTTGCCGCCTGCGGGGAGATCGGTGACGCCTGCGAGGCCGTCACGGCTCTCTGCTATCGCCTCTATGAGCTCAGCGACAACTCCATCCTCACCATGATGTACAAGACCACCATGGAGGCCCAGAAGGGCATGTATGCCATGTACTTCCGGAAAAACGGCATGCAGTACGCGAAGGAGACCATGAGCGCTGTGGCAGCCGCCCTTGCCTCGCGGGACCCGGAGACGGCGGGGGCGCTGCTGCTCGCCTCCATGCAGAGCGTGATCTCCGGCCCCACATCCCTGATCCCGCAGCGGCTCCGCCCTGCCAAAACGAAAGGAGCATGAATCATGACCCCATTGGAATTCGTAAAGGAACGGAAAATCGTCGCCATCGTGCGCGGCCTCAAACCGGAATACCTGGTGCGCCTGGGCCACGCCTTCGAGGAGGGCGGCATCGGCCTCATGGAGGTGACCTATGATCAGCGCGCCCCCGAGACCTGGATCGACACGGCCAGAGCCATCGAGGCGGTGGAGAAGGAATTCGGCGAGCGCCTGCTGGTCGGCGCGGGCACCGTCATCACCCCCGAGCAGGTACGCATGACCTGCAGCGCGGGCGGGCATTATCTGGTCACGCCCGCGACCCAGCCGGAGATCATCCGCATGGGCAAAGCGCTGGGGCTCGGCCTGTTTCCCGGCGCCCTCACGCCGACGGAGATCCTGACTGCCTATAACGCGGGTGCGGACGCCGTCAAGGTTTTTCCCGCCTCGGTCCTCGGCGCGGCCTATATCAAGGCGGTGCGCGCCCCGCTCTCCCATATCCCGCTGATGGCGGTGGGCGGCGTGAACGAGAATAACGCGGCGGACTTCATGAAGGCGGGCTGCGTCGGCCTCGGCGTCGGCGGAAACCTTGTCAACAGAGAGTGGATCCAGACAGGGCAGTGGGACAGGATCACGGCCCTGGCGAAAGAATTTATGAAAGCGGTGAAAGAAGCATGAGCAAAATCATCACCTTCGGAGAAATCATGATGCGCCTCAATCCGCCCGGCTATCTGCGCTTTCTGCAGACGGACAGCTTCGAGGCGACCTATGCGGGCGGCGAGGCCAATGTGGCGGTGTCACTGGCAAACTACGGCAACGACGCGGCGTTCGTCTCCAAGGTCCCCGAACATGAGATCGGGCAGAACGCCGTCAACGCCCTGCGGCGCTACGGGGTGGACACCTCCATGATCCTGCGGGGCGGGCCGCGCCTCGGCGTCTATTATTGCGAGAAGGGCGCCTCCCAGCGCGGCAGCAAGGTCATCTATGACCGCGCGGGCTCCTCCATCGCCCTGGCCGGACGGGAGGAATTCGACTGGGACAAAATCTTCGATGGGGCCGACTGGTTCCATTTCACCGGCATCACCCCGGCGCTCGGGGGCCAGATGCCGGAGGTCTGTCTCGACGCCTGCAGAGCCGCAAAGGAGAAGGGGATCACCGTCTCCTGCGATCTCAACTACCGCGGCAAGCTCTGGACCCGGGAAAAGGCGGGCGAGGTCATGGCGAAGCTCATGCCCTTCGTGGATGTGTGCATTGCCAATGAGGAGGATGCCAAGGACGTCTTCGGCATCGAGGCGGAGAACACGGACATCAACGCCGGCAAGCTCGATCGGGAGGGATACGTCTCGGTCGCCCGGCAGCTCACGGAGCGCTTCGGCTTCAAGGCCGCGGCGATCACCCTGCGCGGCAGCATCTCCGCCTCCGAGAACAACTGGAGCGGCATGCTGTATCTGGACGGGAAGGCGTATTTCGCCCGCAATTATCTCATCCATCTGGTGGACCGTGTCGGCGGCGGAGACTCCTTCGGCGGGGGACTGATCCACGCCATGCGCAAGTGGAAGGACGATCCGCAGCTCCAGATCGAATACGCCGTTGCGGCAAGCTGCCTCAAACAGGCGACCGAGTTCGACTTCAACCTTGCCTCTGAAAAGGAGGTCCTGGCTCTCGTGGGCGGCAACGCCTCAGGGCGTGTCCAGCGCTGACCGGACTATTGTTGGTTTTTTACCCCTTTTCTTCAAACCGTTCCGTTTTTCAGGCAAATCGACCATTTTCTCTTCTTTTTGCTTGACAGTTATGGGCATGTTTTATATAATAATACCAGTTTTCCACCGCGAAACCAATCTTATACTTAGGAGGAAAAAACATGAAAAAGATCCTTGCCTTAACGCTGGCCCTCATGCTGGCCATGGCCGTTATGGCCCCCGCTGCCTTTGCGGCTGACTATCCCACCAAGGGCATCACCGCCATCAACCCCTGGGGCGCCGGCGGCGGCACCGACAACTGCCTGCGTGCCTTCTGCGCTGCGCTCGAGAAGCAGCTCGGCCAGACCATCACCGTTGACAACCAGACCGGCGCCGGCGGCGTTATCGGCCACGAGGCCATTGCCGACGCGGAGCCCGACGGCTACACCATCGGCATGATCACCTGGGAGCTCGCTTCCTACGGCCCCCTGGACATGTCCGAGTACACCTGGGAGAACTACATCCCCCTCTGCCGCGTCAACACTGACGCCGCCGCCATCACCGTGAACACCAAGTGGGCGGCCGACAACGGCATCACCGATCTCGCCTCCTTCATCGACTACTGCAAGGCCCACCCCGGTGAGGTCACCATGGGCGGCTCCTCCTCCGGTTCTGTCTGGCACGTCGCCGGCGGCTACCTGATGAACGCTGCCGATATCGACATCAAGATGATCGCTTACTCCGACGGCGCTGCCGCCGCTGTCAAGGCTGCTGCCCAGAACGAGATCCAGGGCGTGACCGTCTCCGCCGCCGAGGCCCGCTCCTTCGTGGAGTCCGGCGACCTGACCATGCTCGGCATCATGGACACCGTCCGCAATGATGTCTTCCCCGACGTCCCCACCTGCCAGGAGCAGGGCTTTGATATCTTCTACGCCACCCAGCGCGGCATGGCCCTTCCTCTCGGCGTTGACGACGAGATCGTCGCCACCCTTGAGAAGGCCTGCGCCGCCGCCATCGAAGATCCTGACTTTGTCGCCGCAATGGCTGCTCTCGGCCAGAAGATCGACTACCTCGACGGCAAGGACTACGGCGAATACCTCGCCCAGGCTGCCATCGACGTTCCCGCCGCCATGGCGGTCGTCGGCCTGATCGACGCTGAGGAAGCCGCATAATCCGGAAGGAACCGCAAACCCAATGCCAACGGGGCAGGCAGAAATGCCTGCCCCGTTTTCTCTGTCCGTGCGAAAAGCTCTCCGGAGTTTTGCGCCGCTCCATTCTGAATTGAAGGATGTGATTCTGCTTGGATGTGAAAAAAACACAGACCAAGGCATTTTCAAATCTGATTGCCTCGATCGTCCTGATCGCTTTTGAGGTCTGGGCCTGGGTCCAGTCCGGCAAGATCAAGACGGCGAAAAACGCGGCAGTCCAGCCGTCCGCGTTCCCGCGCATCATGCTCGTCGGCATGGCGGTCTTCACGGCCGTCCTACTCATCCAGTCCATCATCAAGCTCGCCTCCATGAAGGCGGGCGACCCCCTCGCCGAAAAGGCGGAGAGTCTCAACCTCTTCAAGGACAAGGGCGTTCTCGCGGCGCTTTTTGTGATCGCGCTCTGCTGCGTGTATGTCTGGTTCTTCAAGAGCGCGGGCTATGTGGTGGTGAGCTTTCTGCTCTCTGGCATCATCATGTGGCTCATCGGCCTGAGAAAACCCGTGCCGCTGCTGCTGATCTCGTCGCTGGTGCCGCTCGGCATGTGGCTCGTGTTCTATAAGTTTTTGACGGTCAACATCCCCATGGGCTGGCTCCAGTTCCTGCGGGATCTGGTCGATAAGATTTAAGGAGGGGCAGGTATGGATTGGAATTTGCTGTTTTCCAGCTACGCGAATGTCTTCCTGGACCCCACCGTCCTGCTCATGACGCTGCTCGGCGCCGTCGGCGGCGTACTCCTCGGCGCGATCCCCGGCATGACGGCCACCATGGGCGTGGCCCTCTTGATCCCGTTCTCCTTCGGCATGGATCTGATCCCCTCCGTGGGTCTGCTGCTGGGCATCTACTGCGGCGGCATGTACGGCGGCTCCATCTCCGCCATCCTGATCCACGCCCCCGGCACCCCCTCCGCCGCGGCGACGCTGCTGGACGGCTACCCCATGGCCCAGAAGGGCGAGGCGGGCAGAGCCCTGTCCGTTGCGATGTTCGCCTCCTTCTGCGGCGGCGTGATCGGCGCTTTGATCATGACCTTCCTCAGCCCGCTGGTTGCGAAGGTCGCCATGAAGTTCACCTCCGCGGAGATGCTGATGCTCGCGGTCTTCGGCCTCTCGGTCATCATCTCCATCTCGGGCAAGTCCATCGCCAAGGGCCTCATCAGCGCCTTCTTCGGCATGCTCCTCTGCACCATCGGCCTTGACCCGACCTACTCCAAGCAGCGCTTCACCTTCGGCGTGACAAGCCTCAAGGGCGGCCTGAGCTTCATCCCCGTGCTCATCGGCCTCTTTGCCGTGGCGGAAGTCATCGCGGGCGTTGAGCGCATCATCGCCGGCCGCGAGAGCGCCCAGGCCAAGTCCACCGAGAAGATCACCCGCGTCCTGCCCGACGGCAAGACCATCAAGCAGATCTGGGCCAATATCGTCTCCGGCGGCATCATCGGCACCTTCATCGGCGCCATCCCCGGCGCGGGCGGCGACATCGCGGTTTTCGTCTCCTATGCCTTCAACAAGGGCACCTCCAAGCACCCCGAGAAGTGGGGCACCGGCATCCCCAACGGCGTTGCCGCGACCGAGTCGGCAAACAACGGCTGCTCCGGCGGCGCGATGATCCCGCTGCTCTCCCTCGGCGTGCCGGGTGACTCCGTCACGGCGATCCTTCTCGGCGCCTTCATCATGAAAGGCATCCAGCCCGGCCCCATGATGTATGTGTCCGAGCTGCCCACGGTGTACAAAGTCTTCGCCGCGCTGATGCTTGCAAACCTCGCGATGCTGATTGTCGGCTGCGCGGGTGTGCGCATTTTCGCCAAAATCGTGTCGCTCGAAAAGCGCATGCTCTATCCCATCATTCTGGTCGTGTCGCTGCTGGGCGCGTTCTCCATCAACAAGAACGTGTTCGACGTGGGTGTCTGCGTCGCGTTCGGCGTGATCGGCTGGCTCATGAACAAGTATGAGTTCCCGCTCTCTCCGATCCTGCTGGCCCTGATCCTCGGGCCTATGTGCGAGCAGAACTTTGTCCGCTTCATGGACCTCAACAAGGGCGACTTCAGCCAAATCGTCCATTACCCCATCGCCGTCGGCTTCTTTGTCGTGGCGGTCGGCGTTGTGATCTTCTCCCTGCTCAACCAGAGAAAGATCAACAAACGGGAGGCGGAGGCCCTGGCCAAAGCCGGCGGGGAGAATATCTCCTTCGCCCAGGAATGATCCAACAATTCGGGCGTCCCGGAAAAAGACTCTGGGACGCCTTTCATACTTGAAGCTCATAAAACCTTTCATTTCTTAAAGGTTTCATTGCACCGCAAGGTGCGCAGAGCTTCTGTATGATAAGTGAGGCTCGAAATCTATGATTTCGTTAAGCCGAACTTATACACCGTAGACGGGTTTTCAGCGCCTTTGCGCTGAAAATGCCGCGGGAACCGCGGCTTATCTGATTAAATTTTTTAATCAGATAACAGTATCAGTAAATTGTGAAACCCCGATTTCGCAGTCGATTCTGTTCTGTATATTTTTTGAAAGGAAGATAACATGAAAGCGGCAGTTTTGAAAAACTGGTTTGATCTGGAGCTCTGCGACATTCCCATGCCGGTGCCGAACGAGCGGGAAGCCCTCATCAAGGTGCGTTACGGCGGCGTATGCGGCTCGGATATGACGGTCTATCGCGGCAAGCATATGACGGCGACAGTGCCGACCGTTTTATGCCATGAGATCCTCGGCCATATCGTCTCCCTCCCCGAAGGCTATGACGGCCCGTTCAAGGTGGGGCAGCGCGTGCTGATGAACCCGGTCATCTCCTGCGGGAAATGTGCCGCCTGCAGGCGCGGGCTCGGCCATGTCTGTGAAAACCTGAAGCTCCTCGGCATCCATGTGGACGGCGGCTTTGCGGAATACACCAAGGTCGGCGTAGACAAGCTCTGCGCGCTGGACGAGGATATCCCCGATGAGGTGGCCATCCTGGGCGAGCCCTTCGCCGTCGGCTACCACGTCATGCTCCGCAGCCAGATCCAGCCGGGAGACAAGATATTCATTTCGGGCGGCGCCACCGTGGGACTCTATATCGCGATCTTCGCCAGGGCGTTCGGCGCGGGGCGCGTCATCATCTCCGAGATCAACGAACCCCGCCGGCAGTTTGTGGAGTCCATGGGCATTGAGACCATCAACCCCACCCGGACAGACGCCATGGATCTTATGCGGGAGGTCACGGGGGGCGGCGGATTTGACATCGTCTATGACACCTCGGGCGCAGCCTCGGCGGTCCTGCAGATGCCGGACCTGACCCGCTGCGGCGGAAAGATGCTGTCCCTCGGCCTCTCCGGCGACGCTTATCAGTTTATCATCGGCAAGGTCTCCTTCAAGGAGATCACCCTCATCGGCAACCGCCTGTATTCCCAGGAGGACTTTGAAAACGGCGTCCGATTTCTGGAGGACAACTGGCGCCGCCTCGGTCTCGACCGCATGGTCACGGACCGCCTGACTCTGCGCGACATCGACAAGGCCATCAACATGATGATCGACGGCACCAACCTCTGCAAGATCATCATCGACTGCCAAAAGACCTGACCGACAGGAGGTAGACCATATGCCGCAGAAGCTCTATCCCTCAGCGCATATCCTGGAAATGTTCATGCCCTGGCTGCACGATGAAAAACGCCTGATCGACGTCCTGCAGAAGATCGCGGAGATGGATTTCTACCGCAATGTGGAGCTGCCGAGCTTCCCCACAAAGGAACACAGGGACACCGTGCGCCGCATTCTCCGGGACAACGACCTGACCGCGGCCACCTACGCGGCCCCTTATCTCAATGAGCGGGGCATGTCCCTCTGCGATCTGAACGACCGGCGCCGGGCGGAGACGATCCACTTTCTGAAAATGCAGGCGGACTATGCCGCCGAGTGCGGCTACACGACCTTCGGCGTACCGAGCGGGCCCTACCCCGGCGACGAATTTCACGGCGAGGCCATGGCTGTCCAGGCGGATACCCTCGCGCGGATCGCGGACTATACGGCGCTTCTGGGGATGAACTGCAGTATCGAGCCTCTGGACCGCTATGCGCACAAGAGGGCGCTGATCGGCCCCATGGATGAGGTTTCCCTGTGGTTTAAGCCTCTGCACAAGGCCCATCCCAATCTCTTCCTGCACTGGGACAGCGCGCACGAGCAGCTCGGCGGGCTGGGGATCTTCAACACGCTGGAGATGGCGGCGCCGTATCTGAGCCAGATCCATCTCTGCGACTGCATCGACGATCCGGCGCACCCCTGCTTCGGCGATCTGCACATGGATCCCGCCGGGGCACCGGACTGGGAAACGGAGGGCTTTCTGACGCCGGAGACCGGCGCGGAGATCATCCGCCGCGCAGCCTCCTTTGACAGGCCCGCGGGCGTCCGCCGTTTCTGGATCTCGGTGGAGGTGCTTGGCCACAGGGGGGACAATCTCTGGCACAAGGAGCGTATTGCGAGAGAATTCCTGACGCGCTGCTGGGAGCTCTCCGGCGTTGAGATGAGCCGCTGAGGAGGGCTGGATATGGAAGTCAAAAAGACGGTTCTCGCAAAGCTGAACAAGTGCTATGCCATTGCCCCGCTCATGTATCGGGGAAGGCGGCACTTTGTCGTGGCGGCGGAAAAGGCGGATCCCTGCTGCCTCTTCGATCAGAGCGGCGCGCTGAAGGACACGCTCTGGACCGGGCCCGGCGGCGTCATGACGATGGTACAGGTACCGGGGACGGACGGGCAGCTTCTCACCACCGCGCGGTTTTACTCGCCGGATGAGTCGCTGGAGGCGGAGCTCGCGGTCGTGACGCCGGAGGGAGACGGCCGCTGGGACATGCGCCGCCTGACGCCTGTCCCGCATGTCCACCGCTTCGATATCCTCACAAGAAACGGCGTGAACTGGCTCCTTGTCTGCACGGTCAAATCCGGGCAGGATTTCCCGGAGGGGGACTGGAGCTATCCCGGCAAGGTCTATGCGGCGGTCCTGCCGGAGGAGCTGAAAAACTTTGATGAAAAAAATCCGCTTGTCCTGCACGTCGTGAAGGACGGCCTGCACCGCAACCACGGGTACACGCGCTGCTCCTGCGGCGGCGTCCCAGCGGGTCTCGTTTCCGCGGACGAGGGCGTATTCCGCATGACGCCGCCCGAGACGCCGGATGGGGAATGGCGGGTGGAACGGCTTTTGAACAGCCCGACAAGCGACGCGCTGCTGCTGGATCTGGACGGAGACGGGCTGGAGGAGCTCTGCACGCTCTCCCCGTTCCATGGAGATCGCGTCACGATCTGGCATCAGGGAGAAGACGGCTATGCCCCGGTGTGGACGTTTGAGGAGGGCGCGCCCTTCTCCCATGCGCTCTGCGGCGGGGTGATCGCAGGCGCCCCGACCTTCGTGACGGGGTACCGGGCGGGGAAGAAAAACCTCCTGGCTGTCCGCTATGACCGAGGGGCGGGGGACTATACCGTGACTCTCCTTGACGAGGGGCGCGGACCCGCCAACGTGATGCATTTCGTAAACGAGGAAGGCGTCGACGTCCTGATCGCGGCCAACCGTGAGACGGATGAGGTCGCCATGTATGAGATCACAGAATAAAAAGGAGCGGGCCATATGAATAAGAACATACTTGTACTCTTGCCGGTGGAGGCCAGACACAGAGAAAAGCTGGAGGCTGCCGGCGAGGGCTGTCGTTTTGTCTACAGCAGCCCCGACCAGGTCAGCGCGGAGCAGATCCGGGCGGCGAACATCATTCTCGGCCAGCCGGACGCGGCGCAGCTTCAGGCGTCCCCGAATCTCGAATGGCTGCAGCTTGCCTCCGCCGGGACGGACGCCTATATCGAGCCGGGCGTGCTCGGCCCGCAGACCGTCCTCACCAACGCCACCGGCGCATACAGCAAGGCGGTCTCGGAGCATGCCTTCGCGCTGACGCTCATGCTGATGAAAAAGCTCCATCTCTACAGAGATGAGCAGAACAGAAAAAACTGGAGCGACCGCGGCACCGTCTCGTCCCTCGCCGACAGCACCGTCGCGGTCGTCGGCCTCGGCGATATCGGCAGGGCGTATGCCCGCCTCGTCAAGGCGATGGGCGCCTATGTGATCGGCGTCAAGCGGCGCGCCGGAAACTGCCCGGACTGCGCGGACGAGCTTGTGATGACGCAGGATCTCGACAGCGTCCTGCCCCGGGCTGACGTGATCATGTCCATCCTCCCGAATACCGCCGAAACCCGCTATATCTACACCGATGAGCGCTTTGACAAAATGAAGGCCGGCGCCCTCTTCATCAACTGCGGCCGCGGCAATGCCGTCGCCTCCGAGGTGCTGCTGCGCGCGATTTCGGAGCATAAAATCGCGGCGGCGGCGATCGACGTCACGGAGACGGAGCCGCTCCCCGCCGACAGTCCTCTCTGGGGCCTTGAAAACCTTGTTATCACGCCGCACATCTCGGGCAACTTCCATCTGCCGGAGACCTTTGAGCGCATTGTGGATATTGCGGCGGGCAATCTGAAAGCGTTCCTTGCGGGGGATGAGCTGCGCAGCACGGTGGATTTCACAACAGGGTACGCAAAATAAATGACTTTGACGAAAGCATGAGGGCAGGAGCCGCAGCTCCTGCCCTCGCCCTATATTCATCTGTTCATCGCAATGATCGTTTGCGATCAGCGGGCAGCGCGGCGGCGCTGCAGTTCGGAAACCACAACGGCGCAGGCACTGTCGCCGGTGATGTTCACGGTTGTACGGCCCATGTCGAAGATACGGTCCACGCCGGCAACCAGGGCGATGCCCTCGACCGGGAGACCGACGGACTGCAGCACCATTGCCAGCATGACCATGCCGGCGCCGGGGACACCCGCGGTCCCGATGGAGGCGAGCGTCGCGGTCACCACGATGGTGAGCATTTGCGAGATAGTAAGCTCAATACCGAAGCAGGAAGCAATGAAGACAGCGCACACGCCCTGGTAAATGGCAGTACCGTCCATGTTGATGGTAGCGCCGAGCGGAAGGACAAAGGAGGTGACCTCCTTATCCGCGCCGAGCTTCTGGGCGCACTCCATGTTCAGAGGCAGCGTGCCGACGGAGGAGGCAGAGGAGAAGGCCAGCACAATGGCGGGCATCATGCCCTTGAAAAAGGCGATGGGACTCATATGCCCCAGAACCTTGACCGAGAGGGAGTAGACAACCACCGCGTGGAGTATGTAGCAGATATAGGCGATCAGCAGCACCTTGGCCAGCGACCCGAGCACCGCCGGGCCGTTTTCGGCGACGACCGGGCACAACAGGCAGAACACGCCGATGGGAGAGAGCTTGAGAATCATCTCCATGATCTTCATGCAGATGTCGTTGCAGATATTGACCGCCGTGAATTCCATCTCCGTGCGCTCACCGATCAGGATCAGGGCGAAGCCAATGAACAGGGAGGCCACGATGATTTGCAGCATGTTGGCATTCACGAAGGGCGCCAGGAAGTTTGAGGGGAAAATCCCCACCAGTGTATCCATGAAATTGACGGAGGTGGCGGAGGGCGTGTAACTGAGATCTGTTGTGGAGAGAATCGGGAAGATACTCTTGGACATGTTGGCAATCAGTATGCCGATCGCTACCGCAAAAGCAGTGGTGCACAGGTAATACAGGACGGTCTGCCCCCCGATGGCGCCAACTTTCTTAATGTCGCGGAGTGATACGACGCCCGCCATAATGGAGAAGAAGACCAGCGGACACACCACCCATTTGATGAGATTGAGGAAGATGGTGCCGAAGGGTTTGATGTACTTCGTCGCAAAGGATGCGTTGGAGGTCAAAAGGATACCGACAACGATCGCAAGCACCATTGCGATGAAAATCTGCGTAGAGAGTGCCAGTTTCTTTTTCATGGGATCAGCTTCCTTTCCAGTAAGTTGGTATTCCGAGTTGTACATCCAAAGCATACAACAATATGAGCAGAATGTCCAGAATAAAATGAAACATACGCGCAATAATTGTTAAAAACGCAGAGAACGGCGCTTACACACAGGATTCGGGAGGTGCTGAACCGCCCATACAGAAGACTTGTCGTTGAAAACGCGCCGCTTGACGCGTCACCCCTTTGTGCCGAAAACCACAGAGGAGGTCTCATACACTCTCCCATGAAAAGCAGGCGCTGTCTGCTTTTCATGGGAGAGTAGTGCAATTCGACGCACAAGCAACTATAGCCAAAAAGGAATAATACAATTCTGATTCATTATTGGACAGGGGAGAGCCCCTATGATACAATTAAATCACCCATAACAGAAGCGGAATCAGATCATGACAAAGGAGGTTTTATCGTGAAGATCACAAAGGTAGAACCCATTATGACCGGCTGGCGGAGAATGTTCGTCAAGGTGTATACCGATGAGGGCATCGTCGGCGTGGGTGAGGGCGGCAACTGGGGCTTTCGGGAATCCATGGTCGGCGCCATACACCGCATGGAGGAGCCGCTTCTCGGCCAGGATCCTCTGCGTATCGAATACCTTGACAGTGAGCTGTACAGCCGCTTCAAATTCGGCGGCACCTCCATCGCCGCCGCCATCAGCGCCATAGACATTGCGCTATGGGATATCAAGGGCAAGTATTTTAATGTACCTGTCTATCAGATGCTGGGCGGCGCGGTGCGGAAAAAGATCCGGCTCTGGGGCGTGGTGTTCGGCAAGACCATCGATGAGAGCGTGGAGTGCGCGAAAAAACTCAAGGAAGAAGGCTACACCTGCATCCGCCTCAATCCCACAAACATCAAAGAAGCCGGCGGCACCTACGCAAAACGCGAGCGGGCTATGAGCGATATGATCCATGCAGTGCGTGAGGCTGTGGGTGACGATGTGGATATCGGCTGCGAGATCCACCGCTCCCTCCAGCCGCATGAGAGCGTAAGACTCATGCAGCTTGTGGAGGATGTGAACCTTCTGTTCTTCGAGGATCCCATCAATTACGAAAATTATCATACCATCCAGTGTGTTGCGCGGCGCGCCATGGCGCCAATCGGCGTGGGGGAGCGCAGCTTCTGTATTCAGGATGTGGACATGCTGCTGCGGGAGGACAACATCTCCTTCCTGCGTCCGGACGTTGCCATTATGGGCGGCATCACCGGCTGCAAGAAGGCCGCCGCCATTGCCGAGAGTCACTATGTCAATGTCATCCCCCATATCGCCACCGGCAGCATCTGCTATGCCGCGAGTCTCCAGCTTGCCGCCGCCATCCCCAATTTTGAGGTCATGGAGATGTGCCCCGCGCCCGGTGAGTGGCCCAAGATCCAGCAGGAGATCAAGACACCCTTTGTGATCGAAAACGGATATATGCTCCTGCCTGAGGGCTCCGGCCTCGGCGTGGAACTGCGGGATGATATACTGGAGACCGCGCCTTATCACGAATGGCGCTGGGATCTGTCTTACAACGAATATAAGTAAAGATGACATACAGGTTGGATTATGTTCTGGCGCTTGCCGAGGAGAGAAATCTGACCAAAGCGGCGCAGAAGCTCTATATCTCCCAGCCGACTCTGACCAAATACATCACGCGGCTGGAGCAGGATCTTGGCGTGCAGCTCTTTGACCGCACGGTCCAGCCTATCCGCATCACGCGCGCGGGACAGGTTTTCATCGAAGACATGCAGAAGATCCAGACCCGGGAGACAAATCTGCGTACCAAGCTCAAGGCCATCAGCCGGGACGCGGACAGCTTCTCCGTCGGCATCCCTACGATCCGGGCGGAGTATCTGCTGCCGGAGGTGCTTGCCGATTTCCTGAAAAAGTATCCGCATGTGAGCATCAGCACCGACCCCCGTATTGAGAGCGCCGTCGAGGGGGCCGTGGCCGCGGGGGAGTTGGATGTGGCCGTCGGTGCGCTTTCGCTTGCCTATGATGAGCTGGAATACACCTTCCTGAAGGAAGATGAGGTGCTTTTGCTTCTCTCGCGGGAACATCCGGCAGTATCCGGTATCTCGGCGCAGGAGGGGACAATTTCGTCTCCGCTGCTGCTTGACCACCGCCTGCTGCGTGATGAACGCGTCCTGCTGCCGCGCTCGGGCGGCGGGCAATATCGGGCTGCCATGCTGATGCTGGAAAAATATCAGATTCCCCATACAGGCACGATCCAATGCAACAGCCTGCACGCGTTGTTCTGCCTGGCCGCGCAGAATGTGGGCATCCTGTTCACCACACCGTCGGAGTTCTGCCGCCGTTTTCCGGGCGAGGCCGGGAAACTGGCATTTTGCCGTCTCCAACCGGAACCGGTTTATCAGCGCAGCTATCTGTGCTGGAAAAAGGAGCGCGGTGAGGAAGCGATTATACGCGACTTTGCGGATGCCTGCCTGCGAAAAGAAAAAACAAACAGTACGGAGGAATAAGCATGCAAAACCCAACGCGGGAGGAAATGATCCGCATGGCGCACGAGACGCGCAGGCAGGTCACCAGTGCCGAGGTGCCGGACGAGCTGATGCGTCAGTTCCCTGTTACGATCGAGGAGAAGACGATCCCCTTTGAGGAGGGAGACATCCGCGTATTCTACAGTTACCCCGATGCGATGAAAAACCCGGATGTATTGATCCTGAACATGCACGGCGGCGGCTTCATCCGCGCCCGCACTCCCAATGACGAGCTGTTCTGCCGCCGGATGAATCATGCGCTTTCCTGCAAGTTTCTCGATCTGGACTACAAGATCGCGCCGGATTATCCCTTCCCGGCGGCTGTTCACGAGGCGTACCGGACGCTGCGCTGGGTATATGAGAACGCAGCGGCGCTGGGGATCGACCCGAAGCGCGTCGTCCTCATGGGACACAGCGCGGGCGGCAATCTCTGCATCGGCGCGATCATGCGCTCCATCGAGCGGGGGACAGAGATCCCGGAGCTGCTGGTCTGCGAATATCCGCCGCTGGATGTGTACACCGATCCCGGCGAGAAAAAAAGCATGGGCAAGGGGGTTCCCGCTGAGCGCGCAAGGCTGTATAATCTGTATTACTGTGACAGGGATAAACAGAAAGACCCGTACTGTTCGCCGGTATACGCGCCGGATGAGATGCTGTACGGATTCCCGCCCACCCTGATGATCACCGGCGGGTGCGACGATCTCTGCAACGAGGCGGAGGACTTTGCCCTGCGCCTGGCCCGCTGCGGGGCGGAGACCACCATCAAGCGCGTCCCCGGCGCGGGACATGCCTTTACCATCTATCGCAGAGAGGGACATGAGATCGCCTACGCGCTGATGGTACGTTACCTGCGCAGTATGCTGCATCTGAAATGAGGGATTTCAATGGAATACAGGATCGAACATGATTCGATGGGCGAGGTGAAAGTCCCCGCTGACCGTTATTGGGGCGCGCAGACCCAGCGCAGCCATGAGAATTTCCCCATCGGCGTGGGGATCGAGACCATGCCGCGGGAGATCACCTATGCCTTCGGCATCCTCAAACAGGCGGCGGCGCGGGCAAATCACGCGCTGAAGCCCGAGAAGATGACCGAGACAAAATGCAGGGTCATCGGACAGGCTGCCGCCGAAGTCGCGTGCGGTGCGCTGAACGATCATTTCCCGCTGGTGGTGTGGCAGACGGGCTCCGGCACCCAGTCCAATATGAACGCCAACGAGGTCATCGCAAACCGCGCAAACGAGCTTGCGGGAGAGAAGCTCTGCCATCCGAACGACGATGTGAACATGAGCCAGTCGTCCAACGACACTTTCCCCACAGCCCTTCACATCGCGGCGGTGCTGAGCCTGGAGGATCGGCTGCTGCCTGCTGCGGAGGAGCTGGTTGAAACGTTCAAAGAACTCGAACGGCTCCACGAGGGCATAGTCAAGAGCGGGCGCACCCATTTGCAGGACGCGGTGCCCATCGCCTTTTCCCAGGAGATCAGCGGCTGGCGCAGCTCCCTGGAGCGGGACTGTGAGATGATCCGGCTCGCGCTCAAGCCCCTGTATGAGCTGGCCCTCGGCGGAACCGCCGTGGGGACCGGCCTCAACGCCCCGGAAGGCTTTGCGGAGCTGGCGGCCCGGGAGATCGCTGCCCTGACCGGCAAGCCCTTTGTGACCGCCGCAAACAAGTTCCACGCGCTCTCTTCACGGGATGAGCTGGTCTTTGCCCACGGCGCCGTCAAGGCGCTGGCGTGCGATATGATGAAAATCGCAAACGATGTGCGCTGGCTTGCCTCCGGCCCCCGCTGCGGATTGGGGGAAATAACCATCCCCGCAAACGAGCCCGGCAGCTCCATCATGCCCGGCAAGGTCAACCCCACCCAGTGCGAGCAGGTCACGATGGCGGCGGTGCAGGTCATGGGCAACGACACCGCCGTCGGCCTTGCGGCTTCGCAAGGCAACTTTGAACTGAACGTCTTCCTGCCGGTCATCGCCTATAACTTCCTGCAGTCGACGCGTCTGCTCAGTGAGTCCATCCGCGCCTTCACCGCAAAATGCGCCGTCGGCATCCGGGCTGACCGGGAGAAGATGCGGCAGAACCTGCACAATTCGCTGATGCTGGTTACGGCGCTGAATCCCTATATTGGTTATGAGAATGCCGCCAAAACCGCGAAGCTGGCTTTCAAGGAAAACATCAGCCTGAAGGAAGCCTGCGTGAAGCTGGGTTTTCTGACGCCGGAGCGCTTTGACGAAGTTTTTCACCCCGAACAAATGATATAAAGGAGAAGCAAACATGGATTACGCGAAAGAATCCCTGCGCCTGCACTATGAGTGGAGGGGCAAGCTGGAAATGGTTAACCGTGCCGCGGTGGACTCCGCCGAGGCCCTGAGCCTTGCCTATACCCCCGGCGTGGCCGCGCCCTGCCTGGAGATCCGGAAGGACGTGAACAAGAGCTATGAACTCACGCGCCGCTGGAACACCGTCGCCGTTGTCACCGACGGGACTGCCGTCCTCGGCCTCGGCGATATCGGCCCCGAAGCCGGTATGCCCGTCATGGAGGGCAAGTGCGTCCTCTTCAAGGCATTCGGCGATGTGGACGCGGTCCCGCTGTGCGTCCGCAGCAAGGACGTGGACGAGATCGTCAACACCGTGCGCCTGCTCGCGGGCAGCTTCGGCGGCGTGAACCTGGAGGATATCTCCGCGCCCCGCTGCTTTGAGATCGAGCGCAGACTCAAGGAGTGCTGTGATATCCCCATCTTCCACGACGACCAGCATGGCACCGCCGTCATCACCCTCGCGGGCCTGACCAACGCCCTCAAGCTCGTGGGCAAGAAGCTGCCAGAGGTGCGCATCGTCCTCAACGGCGCGGGTGCGGCGGCAACCGCCATCACCAAGCTCCTCATCACCGCGGGCGCTGTGGACGTGACCCTCTGCGACCGCAGCGGCGCCATCTGGAACGGCCGCGCCGATCACATGAACCCCGCCAAGCAGGAGATTGCCGAGCTTACCAACCCGAAGCTGCGCAGGGGCAGCCTGAAGGATGTCATTCAGGGCGCGGACGTGTTCATCGGCGTCTCGGCTCCCGGCGCGCTGACTACTGACATGGTGAAGACCATGAACCGTGACGCCATCATCTTTGCCTGCGCGAACCCAACGCCTGAGATCTTCCCCGAGGACGCCAAGGCCGGCGGCGCGGCGGTGGTCTCCACCGGGCGCTCCGATTACCCCAACCAGGTCAACAACGTTCTCTGCTTCCCCGGCATCTTCCGCGGCGCTCTCGATGTGCGCGCAAGCGATATCAACGACGCCATGAAGCTGGCCGCGGCTTCCGCCATCGCGGCCCTGGTTTCCGACGAGGAGCTCAGCGCCGACTATATCCTTCCCAAGGCTTTTGACCCGCGCGTGAAAGACGCGGTAGCCAGGGCGACCGCCGAAGCAGCCCGTGCCAGCGGCGTTGCGAGGATCTGAAAAAATTCAAGTAAATATTTGACAGCGGAGACCGCCTCATCAGCGGCCTCCGCTGTTTTCGTATAACATCGCCAAAAAGGATAATACAGTTTTATGAAAAATACCGAAACGAAAGAGATGAAATAAATATTCTTGATAGGTAGCCCAAAAATCATGTATTGGACAGAGAATTAAAATTAGGATATTCTATATACAACAGGAAAAAGAGAAAAATCGATAAATAATTTTTATTAAAACAAGGAGAAACGCTTATGAAGATCACAGACGTCCGCGTAGAGCACTACCGCTGGCCCAAGGCAAAGCCAATCGCAAACGGAAAGCACACCTACACCCACAATGAGCTGAATCTTCTCATCGTTGATACCGACGAGGGCATCACCGGTTATGGCTGCAGCTGGGCCATCGAGTTTGCCGAGACCATGGGCAAGGCCATCATCGGCATGGATCCCCTGGATACCGAGCGTATTTTCCAGAAGACCTACGTCCCCAAGTTCATCGGCCGCCGCGGTACCAGTCTGAAGACCGTCTCTGCCATAGACATAGCCCTCTGGGATATCAAGGCCAAGGTCGCGGGCATGCCCCTTTACAAGCTGCTCGGTGCGCATAAGGAAAAGGTCGAGTGCTATGTGGCGGGCGGTTACTATGCTCCCGGCAAGGGCCTCAAGGAGCTGCAGCAGGAGATGGAAGAGTACCGCAGCTGGGGCGTCAACGCGGTCAAGATGAAGGTCGGCGGCGTCTCTCTGAAGGAGGATGCAGCTCGAGTCAAGGCTGTGCGTGAGGTGATCGGCGACGATGCCAAGCTCATGATCGACGCAAACTGCGCCTATCGCTTCTTTGAAGCCGTGGAATTTGCCAAAATGGTGGAGGAGTACCATCCCTACTGGCTGGAGGAGCCTGTGGATGCCGACGATTACGACGGCTACAGCAAGGTTGCGGAAAAGACCATCATCCCCATTGCCGGCGGTGAGAACGAGGTTTCCCGCTTCGGCTTCCGCGACCTCATTACCAAGGCCCGCGGCATCGCCATCCTCAATCCCGACGCCACCTGCCTCGGCGGCGTGACGGAGTTCATGAAGGTCGCCGGCATGGCTGACGCCTTCGGCCTGGATATGAGCCCCCACGGCCAGCAGCAGGTGCATGTGCATCTCGACTGCGCCGTTCCGAACGCCACAATCGCCGAGTTCTACCCGCCCCAGTATGATGCCAAGGTCTATGAGGCCTTCAAAAATCCTGTCGTTTTCAACGCTGACGGCACGGTCAGCCCCTCCCAGGCGCCCGGCGCCGGCCTCGACATCAACTTCGACGTGATGGCTCCCTTCCGCGTGAAGTGAGGATTACAGTGTGAAAATCACTGATATCAAGGTCCTGCGCGCAAACCGCGCAGTGTATTGCAAAATCTATACCGACGAAGGCATCGTCGGTCTCGGCGAGAGCGGAGCCTGGGGCTTCCTGGAGGCCTCGGCCCAGGCAATCCTGACCATGGGGGAGTATCTGATCGGGAAGGACCCGCTGGACATTGAACACCACTGGCAGTACCTGTACCGCTTCTCGCATTTTCGCGGCGCGGCGGTCATGGGAGCCATGTCCGCCATCGACATCGCGCTTTACGATATCGCAGGCAAATATTTCAATGTCCCCGTGTACCGCCTGCTCGGCGGCAAGTGCCGGGACAAGGTGCGTGTCTACAACCACACCTCCGGCAGAACCGAGGAAGAGCTGGTGGAAAACGCGATCAAAGGCGTGGAGCAGGGCTACACCGCCCTCGGACACCTGAACCCCTACCTGGACGAACCGCGCACCGCGCCCTTCTCCGACGGCAACGCCGCCCTGCTTTACAAGGCAGAACGCCGCATCGCCAAGGTCCGTGAAGCGGTGGGGGAGGAGGTAGACCTCTGCCTCGAGCTGCACCGCCGCCTGGAGCCGGGCCTTGCCGTCCAGCTCTCAGCACGCCTGGAGCCGTATAACCCCATGTTCCTCGAAGACCCCATCCGTCCGGACAACTTCGACGAGATGGGCCGTGTCGCCGCCCAGTGCCGCATTCCCATTGCCACCGGCGAGCGTATCAACACCTATCATGAATTCGAGATGCTGCTTGAGCGCGGAGCCTGCAGCTATGTGCGCGCCTCCCTCGGCGTATGCGGCGGCTTTACCGGCGCAAAAAAGATCGCTGCCGTAGCGGAGGCGCACCACAAGAGCCTGGTGCCGCACAATCCATGCAGCCCTGTCATGACCAACGCGGTTTTGCAGTTCGTCGCGGCAACTGACAACATCGCCATCACCGAGTACCCCAATCCCTTCGCTGCCTCCACCGCCGACCATTTGACCGGCAGCGGCGTGAAGCTGCGCCAGTGCGATATGGTCGATCACATCCCCGAGATGAAGGACGGCTATCTTCCCGTTCCGGAGGAGCCCGGCATCGGCATTGACGTTATCCCCGATCTGGAGGAAAAATTCCCCTTCCGTCCCCATAAGGTCATGACGCGCCTGAACCTGGACGGTTCCATCTGCGATCAGTAAAGTTATTCCCTTATGGCATGGAACAATGAATATTTAGAATTTGAGTAATAGGTTAACGCATGATAAACTGAGCATAGCAAAACCCGGGAAACTTGTTCTTTTTCAATAAGAACAGCAAAAAAGAAGAGAAAGGAAAAGGAAAACCATGTCTACGCAACTCATTATCTGCCTGGT
>CAMHEN010000003.1 GCA_946184165.1 uncultured Clostridia bacterium
GCTCTTGAGAGAGGGCAGAAAAAAATATGGGCTTGTAGCTCAGCTGGGAGAGCGCCTGGGCCAGTTATATTGCTTGTCTCATGGGGGCATGTACCTCACCCGCCAGCCACGCGGTTCACATCCGTTTGTCGAAAGCCTTGATAAATCAGCATTTTTAATCGAATATGGGGGCGTAGCTCAGCTGGGAGAGCGTACGGTTCGCATCCGTAAGGTCAAGGGTTCGAATCCCTCCGTCTCCACCAATTTGGGAAGTCTGGAAGCAGACTTCCCTTTTTTCATACCGCAGTCTGCACGGTCAAGTTCTGAAACTCCTCATAAGACACGTTGAAGTCGATCTCCAAACGGTAATCCCGAAATACCCGTACAGGCTTGATAAACTTCGATACAAACATCTTTTTCGTCTCAAAGGAGCAGCGATCATATATATCTGCCCATCCGATCAGGCGGTCGTATTCCTCGCAGTCCGAGGCATCCTCGGACTGCAATCGGTCAAGCTCCGCTTGCGCTTCTTCCAGCGCCTCTTTAAGCTCGTCCAGTTCCTCTTTCGCTTTAGCAGAGAGCGATGTAAGCAGTTCTGCCGAAAACTTGCTTTGCCCACGAATGACCTTGATCGTCTCGGCTTCATAGTCGGCGATCTCCTGCTGCTTATCGTTCACCTGCAGAGACAGGATTTTACACCTTGCAGACATAAGGAGGGCAAACACATGCCTGCTGTACTCATATTCCTCACGGCAGATCTTCGTGGATATTGCCGATCAGCGAAAGCTCCCGGCATATATCGCATAAAGCTCACAGGCATTGTCGCTTGTGGGCTTTGTCCTTGTTATACGGCTGGGGAAATGGTATAATCATGCGCGGTGATTTTTTTATGGAAGTCGAAAAGAAAGAATGGTCCGCTCTCTCATATGAGGAGAAAAGCCATCAGCTGTTCTTGCGGCAAAAGGCGCTGCTCGATGGTTTTTTGGAACACGGCGCGATCACGCAGGCCCAGCATGATAAGAGTCTGCATGATCTGACAGAGAAAATGGGTGAACATGAATGAGAGCGGCTCACTGGACTCAGCGCACACATCTGTTCCGATCTGATGAGTATATTTGCTCCGCGTGTAAGGCATCAAGTGATAAGCCCTACAAGGTTTGCCCATCCTGCGGAGCGCCAATGAAGAAAGCAAAGTATGATCCATCTTGGGTGGACGAGACCGAGGGCCTGTCTGCGCTGCTGGATGACGATTGGTAATCAGGAAGACAAATCGGAGTTTGCGGAGGAAGCATTGTAAATGGAATTGAAGAGAATTGGTCATAAGCTTACTATTTGTAAAGTATCCGAGGTATCGAGCATCAACATGGATACCGACTTCTATTTTTATTGGGAAGACAGATGAAGAATTGTCGCTGGTGTGTAAAACAGAGGATACGCCGCAAAACACCGTAGAGCGTGATGATGGATGGAGAGGCTTCCGCATTCAGGGAGTTCTTGACTTTTCTCTAATTGGTATTCTGTCAAAACTGTCCGGTATCCTCGCAGATCACAAAATTGGCATCTATGCGGTATCGACTTACAACACAGATTATATTCTTGTGAAAGAAGAAAACTATGAACGAGCGCTGACCGTGTTGGCTTCTGAAGGATATACAGTAGTATAAATTCCTTTTTGCCAGCGTACCCAATCATTCAAAATGCACCCCCTAAGCGTTTTTCTGTCAAAACACGACACCCTTTCCATTTAAGGAAGTCTGGTAACAGACTTCTTTTTTCATACCGCCGTCTGTCCGGTCAAATCCCGAAATCCCTTGCAGGACATGTTGACAATCCGTTTTCCTATAAAAGCTGACGCCTTTATAGGTTGTTTTGACTGTGAAACGGATTTCCTTATGGGATGTAACTTGTATGGCAGCTAACCATGCTGCGTTTCTTGTTTGGACCAAAAAATAGAGGCGCCTGTATTTCAAGCGCCTCTACACTGCAAGGGACGTACTGTATCATACGATCCAATTCTGTTTTTCTCGGTTTTTTCTCCGATTTATACCGCCTGTATCTGTCACAGTACCTGGTCCGCCTGGCGGCCGTGCGGGTCACTCCCCCGCCCCGGCGGAGCTTTCATGGAATGGAAAACAGTATCAGTCAGCCTTCGGCTGCCAGTGCCCCTTTCAGGGGAGCCAGACTCTCAGCGTTCCGGGATGACCCTTTTGCTGTATTATCCCATGATCTTCTTGAGATCCGCGAGGCGCTCGAGGGCGGCGTAAAGAGTCTCGTCCCGCTTTGCGAAGTGGAGGCGGATGATATGGTTCACGTTCTCCTTGAAGAAGGAACTGCCCGGGACGCCCGCGACGCCCACCTTCGCCGCCATCTCCTCACAGAACTCCACGTCGCTCTGCCCCTTCTTGAGGTAGGGGGAGATATCGGTGAGCAGGAAGTAGGTGCCCTCGGGATCGGTGAAGGGGATGCCCAGATCTTTGAGGCCGCCGGTGAAGAGCGCCTTCATGTGGGCGTAGTGGGCGGTGAACTCCTCATAATAGCTGTCGGGCATTTCAAGGCCCACGATGGCGGCCTCCATCAGAGGAGACGGCGCGCCGACGGCGTTGAAGTCGTGAAACTGCTTGATCCTGTCCATGATGTGCTTCGGCGCGATGGCATAGCCGAGACGCCAGCCCGTGATGGAATAGGTCTTGGAGAGGGAGTTGCAGGTGACGGTGCGCTCCCACATGCCGGGGAGATTCGCAAGGTAGGTGTGGACATGGCCTTCGTAGATGATGTGTTCATACACCTCGTCCGTGATGGCGTAGACGTCATACTTGATGCAGAGGGAGGCGATGAGCTCCAGCTCCTCCTTTGTGAAGACGCGGCCGCTGGGGTTCGAGGGGTTGCAGATGATGATGGCCTTGATACCCTTTTTGAAGACGTCCTCCAGCACATTCGGATCGAAGCGGAAGGAGGGCGGAACGAGGGGGATAAAGACCGGCTCGCAGTCGGCGAAGAGGGTCTGGGCGGAGTAGTTTTCAAAGTAGGGGGAGAACATGGCCACCTTGTCGCCGGGATTCGTAAGGGCGAAGAGCGTGTCTACCATGGCCTCGGTAGAGCCGATGGTCACAACGATCTCGGTCTCGGGGTCGATATCCCGGCCCATGAAGCGCTTCGTCTTGGCGGCGACGGCCCGGCGGAAGTTCGGCGCGCCCATGGTGATGGGGTACTGGTGCGGGCCGACGGCGGCCACCTCGGCGAGGCGGTCGGTCATGGCCTTGGGCGGGTCAAAGTCCGGGAAGCCCTGGGCCAGGTTGATGGCGTTGTTGGCAATGGAGATGCGCGTCATGCGGCGGATGACGGAGTCGGTGAAAAGGCTGCACTTTTGATTCATGGGTTTCATGTGTTTTCTCTCCCCTTCAGATAGTCTTTGAGAAACAGGATCGCCTGTCTATAGCCCTCGAAGCCGAGGCCGATATAGCTTTTGACGCAGGCCATGCCGGCGTAGGAGATCTGCCGGAAGCTCTCGCGCTTTGTCACGTCGGAGAGGTGCACCTCCACGGCGGGGATGCCCACAGCCTTGAGCGCGTCCAGGATGGCGACGCTCGTATGGGTGTAGGCCGCGGGATTTATCACGATGCCGTCGATCCTGCCGTACGCGCCCTGGATGGCGTCCACGATGGCCCCCTCGTGGTTGGACTGGAAAAGCTCCGCCTCGAAGCCCTGATCCCGGCAGGCGCCGCGGATAAAATCCTCCAGCGCGTGAAAATCCCGCCTGCCGTAGATGTCCGGCTCGCGCAGGCCCAGCATGTTGAGATTCGGCCCGTTGATGATGAGGATCTTCATCGGAGCACCTCCAGAATGGTCTTTGCCGTCTCCTCCGGGGTGCCGGTATTGTCCGCGGCGAAGTCGGCGAATTGTTCATAGAGCGGGGCGCGGCGGGCGTACATGGCGTTTAAGTCCGCATTCAGGGACAAGGGCCTCCCCTTCCGCGCGAGCTGCTCGACGGGCCGCTTCAGCCAGACGAGGCGCCCGTTCTGGTGCAGGAGCGGATAGTTTTCCTTCCGGGTGACACAGCCGCCGCCCGTGGCGATGACCGTGCCGGACTGCTTGCCGAGCTCGGCAAGGACCGCGGTCTCCCGCGCGCGGAAGCCCTCCTCCCCTTCCCGTGCGAAGATTTCGGGGATGGACATGCCCGCCGCCCGTTCGATCTCCCGGTCCGCCTCGGCATACGGGCGGCCCAGAAGCTCGGAGAGGCATTTACCCACGGTGGACTTGCCGCAGCCCGGCATCCCGATGAGGATGATGTTTTGCATGGAAGCATCCAGCAGCGCCGTGATGCGGGCGATCTCCCCCGCGGGAAGCTCCCGCCCCAGGAAAATCTCGCTGCTGCGTTTGGCCTGGGCCACCAGCATCGTGAGGCCCCCGGCGCAGGGGACGCCGCGCTCCTCCGCCCGGAGGAGCAGGGCGGTGCGCTTCGGGTTATACACCACGTCCAGCACCGCCTCGAGCTCCGGGAAAAAGGCGAGATCCACGGGACTCACGCCGTTATTCGGGTACATGCCGAGGGGCGTGGTGTTGACCAGAAGTCTCGCGTCCGCGTGGCGGTCGAGGTTATTATAGTTGTCCTCCCCACGGCGGCTTATGGACACCACCGCCGCCCCGCGCGCCCGCAGCACGGCGCAGACCGTGACGGAGGCCCCGCCGGTGCCGAGGACCAGGGCTTTCTTCCCCTCGATGCTCCCGGGGAGGGTTTTGCGCAGCAGCGTCTCAAAGCCGAAGGCGTCCGTGTTGTCGCCGAAGACGGAGCCGTCCGGACGCCGCAGGAGTGTGTTCACGCTGCCGATGGTCCGGGCCGTGTCGGAGAGCTCGTCGCAGAGGGGAATGACGGTTTTTTTGTAGGGGATCGTGACGTTGAGGCCGTGCCACGCGCCGGAGCGGATGAAGGCCTCCACCTCCTCCGGCGCTTTTTCGAAGAGCGCATAGTCATAGTCCGCAAGCTCCCGGTGGATCCGGGGAGAGTAGCTGTGGCCGAGCTTTTCGCCGAGCAGTCCGCACTGCATCTCAGATCACCTCGCTGTAGCTGCCGAGATACTCGTACTCGTCCGTGAGCTCGCCCAGCTCGCCCATGAGCTGGATAAAGCGCGGGGAGTAGACCGAGGTCTCGAAGTCAAAGTAGAACATGAACTCAAAGCTGCGCTCCGGCATGGGCCGGCTCTCGAGCTTCGTGACATTGATGCCGAGGGCGTTGAAGCGGGAGAGGAGCTTATACAGAGAGCCCGGCTCGTGCGGCAGGACCATCATGACGCTGGTGCGGTCGGCGCCGGGGTAGATCTCCAGGCTGCGGGAGATGCAGACAAAGCGGGTGTAATTGTTGCCGGAGTCCTGCACGTCGCTCTTTAAGACGTCCAGACCGTAGAGCCTGGAGCAGGCGCGGGAGGAGAGGGCCGCGATCCCGGGCTCTGCGGACTCCGCCGCCATCTTTGCGGCGAGGGCGGTGTTCTCACAGGGGATGACCTTCGCCTTCGGCAGAGTCTGCAGGAAGGCCGCGCACTGGGCAATGGCCTGGGGATGGGAGTAGATCTCCCGGATATCCTCCAGCTTCGTGCCGGGGCGGACGAGGAGGTTGTGGTCCACCTTCACCCGCACGGAGCGCACGATGCGAAAATCGTGCCTGCGCATGAGGTCGTACACCGCGTTGACCGTGCCGGCGGTGCTGTTTTCCACCGGGATCACGCCATAGCGGCAGAGGCCCTTTTCGATGGCGGCGAAGACCGCGTCAAAGGTGGAGAAATAAAAGGTGCTGGGCCGCACGAAGAGCTTTTCGCAGGCGATGCCGGAGTAGGCCCCCTCCACGCCCTGGCAGGCCACCATGGCCGTCTCGGGGAAGAGCCGTGGCGTCTCCTGAAGGGCCCGCTCGATGGCGAGGGTCTCCGCGCTCTCGGGGTGGAGGATGCGGTTCTGATAGCTGCGGGAGAGCTCCATGACGAGGGAGAAGAGAGAGGCCGCATACTCCCGCATCTCCTCCGGGCACTGGGCCTCCAGGGTGCGGAGCTTTTCCTTCTCCCGGCGCAGGTCCAGAACGCGCATGCCGTTGTCCCGCTTCCAGAGGGCGATGTCGCCCGCGATCTCCATGCGGCGGTTGAAGAGCCTGAGGAGCTCGGAATCCAGCTCGTCAAGCTGGCGGCGGTAGTCTTGCAATTCCATATGGGTCCCTCCCTCATACTATTTTTCCATAAAACACTGTGTTTTATGGGAGATCAGTATCAAATAATCATATCATAGACCGCGATCGCCGCCGCGGCTTCGATGGCCGGGACGGCGCGCGGCACGATGCAGGGGTCGTGCCGCCCTTCGACGGTGAGCGTCTCTTCGGAGAGCGTCTCAAGGTTCACGCTCTGCTGCGCCCGCGCGATGGACGGGGTGGGCTTGACGGCAGCCCGGAACAGGAGGGGCATGCCGTTCGAGATGCCGCCGAGGATGCCGCCCGCATGGTTCGTGACGGTTTCGACGCGCCCGTCTCTTACGCAGAAAGCGTCGTTATGCTCGCTGCCGCGCATCCGGGCCGCTTCAAAGCCCGCGCCGAACTCCACGCCCTTCACGGCGGGGACGGCGAAGACGAGGCGGGCGATCTGGTTCTCAAGCCCGTCGAACATGGGGCTGCCGATCCCGGCCGGAAGGCCGCGCACCACGCACTCGACGACGCCGCCGACAGAGTCCCCCTCCGCCCGGGCGGTCTGGATGGCGAGGAGCATCCGCTCCCCCGCGGCGTCGTCCACCACGGGGAAGGGCTTTTCCGCGACGGAAGCGTCAAAGGCGCCCTCGTCCCGGATGCCCGCGATCTCGGCGATGCGGGCGTCGACCGTGACGCCTCTTGCTGCGAGCGCCTGCTTGAGGAGGCCCCCCGCGACGCAGAGGGGTGCCGTGAGCCTGCCGGAGAAGTGGCCCCCGCCGCTGAAGTCCTGAAAGCCGCCGAACTTCAGCTCCGCGGTGTAGTCCGCGTGGCCGGGCCGGGGCGTGATTTTCAGCTTGGAATAGTCCTTTGGCCGGGTGTTGGTGTTATGGATGATCGCCGTGAGGGGCGCGCCGCAGGTGAAGCCGTCTCTGAGACCGCAGATAAACTCCGGCCGGTCCTCCTCTCTGCGGGGAGTGG
Source organism: uncultured Clostridia bacterium (assembly GCA_946184165.1). GTDB lineage: Bacteria > Bacillota > Clostridia > Oscillospirales > Oscillospiraceae > Limivicinus. Next base: position 7,112 of record CAMHEN010000003.1, read on the forward strand.
ACCAGTCGTTCCGCCCGGGGGCACGGCGGTTCAGGAAGCTCTGGAGCGCGTCCGTGTCCACGGGGATGCCCGCGGGCAGGCCGTCCAGCGTCATGCCGATGGCCTCCGAATGGCTCTGCCCGAAAATCGTCAGGCAGAGCTTTTGTCCTGCAAAGCTGCTGCTCATCTCGCGCACCTCCGGAAGTCCTCCCAGAAAGCGGGATAGGATTTTTGTACACAGTGTGCGCCTCTGATCGTTACGCTCTCACGGCACAGGCCGGCGGCGACGGCGGCGCTCATGGCGATGCGGTGGTCGCAGCAGGAATCAACGTCACCGCCGCGAAGTCCGCCTGTTCCGTGGATGACAAGGCCGTCGGGCAGCTCCTCCACCGCCCCGCCGAGGTCGCTTATAAGCCTTGCGGTACTCTCCAGGCGGTCGGACTCCTTCATGCGGAGGCGGGCGGCGTTTATGATATGCGTGTCACCCTCAGCCCCGCAGGCCAGAACCGATAGAACCGGAACCAGATCGGGGATGGGCGCGGCGTCAATGGTGACAGGCCGCAGCTCCGCGCGACGTACTGTCACCTCGCCCTCGAAGGCTTTGACCGAAGCGCCGCACTGTCTTAATATGTCCAGAACGGCCATGTCCCCCTGGACAGAGTGGAGATTCAGCCCACGCACGGTGACACCCTTTTCACTCAGTGCGCCCATGCAGAGGTAGAAGGCGGCATTTGACCAGTCCCCTTCCACGCGCAGGACGCCGGGCAGCGCAAAGCGCTGGGAACCGGGAATATGCCAGGTCTGTGTTTTCCGCTCGATCCGGACACCGGAGAGCGTGAGCGCGTCCTCCGTCAGGCGGATATAGCCTGCGGATTCCAGCGTCCCCTCCGCCGTGACCGAGCTGTCGCCCGCGAGCCGCGGCAGGGCCATCAGCAGGCCGGAGAAATACTGGCTTGACACGTCCCCCGGCAGGCTGTAGTCCCCGCTGCGGAGCTGTCCGCCGAAACACAGCCAGCTCCCGTCCCGGGAAATCTCCATCCCGTGGGCGCGCAGGACGTCTTCATAGACCTGCATGGGCCGCTCGGGCAGACGGCCCTCCATTTTGAAATAGCCCGAGACGCCCAGCGCGCCGGCGACGGGGAGCAGAAAGCGCAGCGTTGAGCCGCTCTCCCCGCAGGGGAGCAGGCCGCCGCTGACCGGCTTTTGAATGGGTGTGACACGGATACGGCGTCCGTTCGTTTCGATCCCCGCGCCAAGCGCTTTGAGGCACTTCGCCGTGGCGAAAATGTCCTTGGAAAAGCCGTCGATCAGAAGTGTTGTTTTCTCCGTCCCCAGCGCGGCGCAGATCAGCAGGCGGTGGGCAACAGATTTGGAGGAGGGAATACAGACTTCGCCCGCGTAGGGCCCCGGTGTCAGTCCGACAGAAAAACTGTGTTCCTTCTTCATGCCAGCCCCGCCTCCAGCCAGGTGCGCGCCTCCTCCTGTGAAACAGGGAGGATATCGCAATGCCCGACGGCGCGCGGCACGATGAGGTGCAGTCTGCCGCCGGAAAACTTTTTGTCAAGCAACAAGGTGTCGTAAAGCTCCCCGGCGCTGTAGTCCGTCTCCGTCGGGAGCTCATAGGCCCGGAGAAGGGAGAGGACCGCGTCCCGGTCGGCTTCTTTGAGAAGGCCCATCCTGCAGGCAGCGCGGCAGATCATGGCCGTGCCGACGGACACCGTCTCCCCGTGCAGAAGGGTATAGGCGCTGCGGCTCTCCACCGCGTGGCCGAAGGTATGCCCCAGGTTCAGCAGTCTCCGCTTTCCGGTGTCCCGCTCGTCCTCGGCGACGATGGCCGCCTTGTGTTTGACGCAGGTCTCGATGACTGCGGGCAGGTCGACGCTCTTATCCCGCAGGGCATTGAAGAGCACGGGATCGCCGAGGACGGCGTATTTGATGACCTCCGCAAAGCCGGCGGAGAGTTCCCGCCGCGGCAGGGTCGAGAGGGCGTCGGTATCGCACAGGACCAGCGAGGGCTGATAGAATGCGCCCACCTGGTTTTTCCCCTGGGGCAGGTCTATGGCCGTCTTGCCGCCGACGGAGGAGTCCACCGCCGCAAGGAGCGTGGTGGGTGCCTGGACGAAGGCGATGCCCCGCTGATAGGTCGCGGCGGCAAAGCCCGTGAGATCGCCGGTCACCCCGCCGCCGAGGGCGACGACGCAGTCCGTGCGGGTAAAGCGCTTCTCCGCGAGAAACGTCAGAAGCTCCCCATAGTGCCGCAGGCTCTTGGTCTCCTCCCCCGCCGGGAGGACGAGGGAGCAGGTCTCGAGCCCCGCGCTCCGAAGGCTCTCCAGGGCCGCCGCGCCATAGAGGGGGAAGACGTTTTCTCCCGCGATCACGGCGCACTTTTTGGCCCCGGTACTCTCGCGCACGCCTTCGCCCAGGGTCCCGAGCAGCCCCGGGCCGATGCGGACCTCATAGCGCTGCGAGGGGGCGTTGACCGTGACGCATCTCATTTTCCGTCGATCTCCTCTTTGAGCTTTTTCCCCTCGGCGAGCAGGCCCGTGAGAGTTTCCCCGTCCTCCGCCGCCATGGCGTCGCGGTAGGATTTCAGATTCTCGATGAGGCAGTCCACCTCGCGGATGAGGTTTTCGCGGTTTTCCAGGAAGAGCTCCGACCACATGGGGGCGTTGAGCCAGGCCACGCGGGTCAGATCTCTGTAGCTGCCCGCGGAGAAGCCGTGGTGCTGCTTTGCCGTGGGGCTTTTTACATAGGCGTTGGAGACCACGTGGGCAAGCTGGGAGGTGAAGGCGATCATCTCGTCGTGGGCCTCGGCCGTGGTGACGGAGAAGCGCCCGAAGCCCGCGGGAGAGAGCAGCGTCTTCACCCGCTCGAGCAGGAAGATATCGTCAAACTTCGGGGGGACGATGACCATGGGCTGACGGGCGTACATGGTGGCCTTCGCGTATTTATAGCCGGAATACTGGGTGCCCGCCATGGGGTGGCCCCCCACGAAGGTGAAGCCGTACTCCTCCGCGATGGAGAAGCACGCATCGCACACGATGCGCTTGGTGCCGCAGCAGTCCATGACGAGGGGCTTTTTCCCGATATACGGGGCAAACTCCCGCAGGGTCTCGATGGCGGCCTCGGGGAAGATGGTCAGGAGTACGAGGTCGCAGTCGGAGATGTTCTCTTTTGTGAGCTCCCCGTCCGCTTCCCCGCTGAGGATCGCAAAATCCAGGGTGGATTTGCTGCGGTTGTGGGCCAGGACCGTCCAGCCCGCCGCGTGGTAGGCTTTCACGAAGCTGCCGCCGATGAGGCCGAGACCGAATACGCCGACAGTGCTCATCGGATCGCCTCCCTCACAGCGCGGACCTTATCGGCCAGCGCCGCGAATTCCTCGGGTCTGAGGCTCTGCGCCCCGTCGCAGAGGGCGTGGATGGGGTCGTTGTGCACCTCGATGATAAGCCCGTCCGCCCCGGCCGCGGTGGCGGCGAGGGCCATGGGGGGTACCAGACGCGCGATGCCGGTGGCGTGACTCGGGTCCACGATGATGGGCAGGTGTGTGAGCTCCCGCAGCATCGGGACCGCAGAGAGGTCCAGGGTATTGCGGGTGTAGTCCGAGAAGGTGCGGATGCCGCGCTCGCAGAGCATGACCTGCTCGTTGCCGCTGGCCATGATATACTCCGCGCTCATGAGAAGCTCCTTTAAGGTATTGGCAAGGCCGCGCTTGAGGAGGATCGGTTTATTCACGCCGCCGAGCTCGCGCAGGAGGTCGAAGTTCTGCATATTGCGGGCGCCGATCTGGATGACGTCCACATCCTCAAAGAGGGGCAGATCGTTGATGTTCATGAGCTCGGTCACGATGGGGAGCCCTGTCTCGGCCCGCGCGATCTTCAAAAGCTCCAGCCCTTCGGCTTTGAGCCCCGCGAAATCATAGGGGGAGGTGCGGGGCTTGAAGGCGCCGCCGCGCATGAGCGTGGCGCCCGCCGCCTTGACGGCCTTTGCCACCGTGACGATCTGTTCCTCCGACTCCACAGAGCAGGGGCCCGCGATCATGACGAAGCTGCCCGCGCCGATCTTCACGCCGCCCGCTTCCACCACGAGGGACTCCGGGTGGAATTTCCGGTTGCACATTTTAAAGGGCTCGGTCACGCGCTTGACGCTGTCCACGATGTCGAGACTCTCCACGAGGTCGATATCCACCGTGGAGGTGTCGCCCACAAGGCCGAGGACAGTCTGAAACTCCCCGTCGGAGATATGGATGCGAAGCCCCAGACCCTGCAGCCAGGCGATGAGCTGCGCCTTCTTTTCCGCCGAAACGCCGTGCTTCAATACAACGATCATGTTAAAACCTCCCTGACTGCACAAAGGCAGAATCATGCATAATTCGAATCGTTTTTCAGGCAGCTCCGCCGCCCGAAAAGCACCATAAGCCGAGCTGTGCGAAGCCTCGCGCCGTCGTCAAACGAAACGCACCGCATTCCGCTTCCCTAATTGCGAAGAGCTGGGGAAGCTTCATATCCGTTCTTTCCGTCTTCCGCTCAAAATCAAGGCCAATGCTTTGGTTTTGTATGAGCGCGAGTATCTCGATCGAAATCAGAGATTTCAATCGAATAAAAATAACCGCACAGGATAACCTGTGCGGCAAAAAGCTGATTGCTCCCCTCTTTTTTGCGCCACAAATTATCCTTACCTGCCAAAGCCGGTAAAGGAATAATAATAGGCGTAGAAAAGAGAACTCTTCATAAAAAATCTCCCGATCTTTCCTTGCTGTCAGCATTTTATCGCAATTCCATTATACTGTCAAGCTGAATAAGAATACGAAGAATTCCGCTGCCCGGCCCGCTTTTTTGGAAAAATTCACGAAGCGGCGAATAGCGCGCCGCAGGCATTTTGACCTGTTCCCGTATAGTTCTCGGAGAGTTTAAGATTTTTCTCTGGTGTTTGTCGAAAAGATGTGATATCATAGTGAAAACTATATAGAAAAGAGCTGGTTTTTTTCATGAAGAGAAACCTGTTACTCCCTCTCATCGTTATTCTTGCCCTGCTGCTGACAGGCTGCGGCATCGCCGCGCCCTCTGCCGCAGGCGATAAGGCCGCCGAGGTGAAGGCCACGGAAACCCCGGTCCCCACGCCGACGCCCACGCCCACCCCGAAGCCCGTCTCCCCCGAGGTGCAGGCGCTTCAACTTCGCAATCAGGAGGTCTGGCGCGAGATGCACCGGCGCGAGGGGATGGACGGACGCCTGATGATCCCCTCGGCCGGGATCAACGTGGCCCTCTTCTCCTGGATCAACGCCTCCGTCTCCGAAACCGACCCCGACAAGATCGTGGAGCAGGTGCGGCAGCTCATCGTGGACTATGAGGACAGCGCCCTTCTGTATAACGACGGTTACGGCAGCGTCATCGCGGATCACTCCAACCAGGACTTCATGACGCTCTCCAACGTCAAGGTGGGCGATCCCGCCTATATCCTCGCGGGAGATCACGTGGTGAGTCTCAAGTGCAATCTCGTGACCGACGGCATCAATACCGGCACCGGCATTACCGACGCCGAGGGCAAGAACATCACCGCGGGCGAGGACTATACCTGCTACACCTGTCTCGAGGACTGGACCCATATTCTCGTGGTGGGCTTTGAGATCACCGATCAGGACTTCTTCGACGTAGACCGCTTTGATCTCGGCAAGGTGGAAAAGGACGGCAGCGATGCGGTATCGACAGCCGCCTCCACACCCGTTCCCTCCCAGCCCGTCTCCGCTACGACTCCCCCGACGCCCACGCCGATCTATACGCCTGTGGGCTCCCCCACGCCGAGTCCGAGTCCCGCCCCCGAGACTCCGCAGCAGAACGATCAGTGGGATGCCTACGATGACTATTATGACATCCTCGGCGGCTATGATATCTACGCCGATCCCGACGGCAGCGCCGGCTCCGGCAGCGTCGACGGCGGATATCTGACCTGATACCATTTCTGACAAGACAGAAAAAAAGCTGAGCGAATCCGCGTTTTACGGATTCGCTCAGCTTTTCATCTTCGGTTTATCGCTCCGCGCGGCTTTCCATTGTACCCGCTCTATCTCCCGAGCAGCGACAGCGTCCTGCTGTCACGGCGGCCGCCGTAGTATTTTTCCAGCACCCTTGCGAACACAGGCTCATCGGGCGCGGCAAGCTCAAAGAGCGTCATGCAGGAGCGGAGCTTGAGATCGTCCGGGTAACCCAGGACCGCAGCGGGGTCGCCCGTGTCCAGCGTGAGCAGGGCCTCGCTGATCTCCACAAGACGCCGGGAGAGTACCGGGTGCTCCATATAGTCCTTTGCCTCCTCCAGATCCTTCACGCCGTAGTATTCGGCGGTGGAGCTGAAGCCGAGACCGCGGAGCTGCGGAAAGATGTACCACATCCAGTGGCTGCGCTTGCGGCCCCCGCGGATCTCCCGCAGGGCGGTTTCATAGTCTCCGGCCTGGGCCTTCAGATAGCGGTCGAGGCCGGCGGGATCATAATACATGTCACGCCTCCCATGAATAAGTCCGCCAGGTCTCCCCGGTCTCCAGATCGATCCAGCGGAAAACTCCATTCTCCAGGATCAAGGCGCTGTGGCGGCTCTGTTCCTTGGGGATCGCGGCGGAGCCCGGATTCAGGATCAGGACCCCGTCCCGCTCTTCGCACACGGGGACATGGATATGGCCGAAGAGGAAGGCGTCCCCCGGGCAGAGCTTCGGGTGCTCCTCCGGCGTGTAGAGATGGCCGTGGGTCACAAAGATTCGGCGGCTGCCGACGAGCAGAAGGCTGTAGTCCGCCATGATGGGGAAGCCCAGAACGGTCTGGTCGATCTCCGCGTCGCAGTTGCCGCGTACACCAAAGACGGGAACATCGAGCCCGGTGAGCATGGCGGTGACCTCCTTCGGGGCATAGTCCCGGGGCAGGTCGTTGCGCGGACCGTGGTAAAGAACGTCGCCCAGCAGGAGAAGGCCCTCGCACCTCTCCTCATGCAGGCGCTCCAGCACCAGGCTGCAGTAATAAGCCGAGCCGTGGATATCGGAGGCAATCAAGAGCTTCATCGCTTATTCCGCCAGCAGGATTTCAAGTGCCGCGATGCGCTGGCAGAGGCAGAAGACCTCCATGCTGCCGTGCAGCTCGCTGATGGAGGGGAAGGACGGGGCGATGCGGATATTTTTGTCCTCCGGGTCCTTGCCGTAGGGGAAGGTGGCGCCGGCGTTGGTGAACTTCACGCCCGCCTCCGCGCAGAGGGAAACGCAGCGCGCGGCCGTGCCGGGCAGGCCGTCAAAGCTGATGAAGTAACCGCCGTTGGGGTTGGTCCAGGTGCCGATCCCATAGGGGGCAAGGCCGGTGTCCAGGGCGGTGAGCACATAGTCGAACTTGGGGCGCAGGTAGTCGGCCTGCTTTTTCATGTGGGCCTTGATGCCGTCCACGCTCTTGAGATAGTGGACATGACGGATCTGGTTGATCTTGTCGTAGCCGATGGTCTGCACGCCCATCTGTCTGAGCAGGAACTTGACATTGTCGGTGCTGGCGGCGAGGACCGCGACGCCCGCGCCGGAGAAGGTGACCTTGCTCGTGGACATGAACTCATAGACCATGTCCTCGCTGCCGTACTCGCGGCAGGCATCGAAGATGTTCAGGAGCTCATCGTCCTGCTCCCGGAAGCCGTGGACCAGATAGGCGTTGTCCCAGAAGATGCGGAAGTCGTCCGCCGCGGGCTTGAGGGCCGCGAAGGCGCGGACCGTGTCGGCGGAGTAGGTGTAGCCCTGGGGGTTGGAGTACTTCGGCACGCACCAGATGCCCTTGACGCTGGGGTCAGACTCCGCATACCGGCGCACAAGCTCCATGTCCGGACCGTCGGGGGTCATGGGGATGTTGATCATCTCGATGCCGAACTCCTGGCAGATGCGGAAGTGTCTGTCATAGCCGGGCACCGGGCAGAGGAAGCGAAGCTGTCCCTGCTGGCCCCAGGGCTTGCTGCCGCCGTACACGCCCAGCACCAGCGCCTTGATGACGCAGTCGTACATCAGCGCAAGGCTGGACTGGCCGCCCATGATGATGTTCTCCATCGGAAGGCCCAGCACCTCACCGAAGAGCTCCTTGGCCTCATCCACGCCGGCGAGTTCGCCATAGTTGCGCACATCGGTGCCCTTGCGGCTGTAGATCAGCTCATAGGGGTTCATGCTCAGCATATCCATGCTGAGATTGAGCTGGGTGGGGTCGGGCTTGCCGCGGGACATGTCGAGCTTGAGCCCCCGGCCCTTTACGATCTCGTAACGGGCCATGAGCTTCTCATGCTCCCCGCGCAGTTCTTCCTTGGTCATGGACAGGTATTTGTTCATTGTGCATTCCTCGATTTCTAAAATAGCGATTCTGTGGTTTACAGTTTTACCGGCACAAATCCGCCGCCGGTGAAGTGCCAGATCTCCTCAAAGCCGCAGGTACGGGCAAGCTCCTCGCACTGATCGAAGGCGCAGATGATGGCGTCCGAGCTGTGCGCGTCCGAGCTGATGCAGATCCGTCCGTTCAGTTCCCGGAGGCGGCGCAGCAGCTCCGGCGCCGGATAGGGCGTGGAGCGCCAGCCGCGGCTGATGGCCCCGGCGTTGATTTCAAAGATCTTTTCCGCAGCGTTCAGCTTTTCCAGGGCGGCAAAGGCGGCGTCTCTGTAGGCGGGAGACGCCTCGTTATACAGGGGTACACGCTCATTATATTTTGTGAGCAGGTCAAAGTGTCCCACGATGGAGACCTCCGGAAAGTCCGCCATGGTGCAGAGTCTCTCGTAATAGTACTGTGCCGCCCGGTCCGCCCCGCCGTTATATGCGATGAGCATCTCCGCCCGCTCCGGCGACTCGTCGATTGAGATGCCGTCCAGCATATGGCAGGCGCCGATGATGTAGTCATAGGGCGGGATGCTGCGGCGCACGGCGTCCAGATCATACTCCAGCCCGCACCAGACCTCGATGCGCCCGGTGTAGAGCTCGCGCAGTCTGCGCATCTCACGGATGAATTTATCCTCGTTCTCCCCGGCGCAGCACCAGCCGGTCTCTCCGTCGATAGGGCAGTGGAGGCTGATGCCGATGGCGCTGAGGCCCGCATCCAGGGCGGCGTGGACCATCGCCTCCGGGCTGTCCTTCCCGTCGTCAAAGAATGTATGGCAATGCAGATTCTGTCGGATCATTTCTGCCCCTCCCCCTGTTTTATCTAACTATAATATTTTACCGGGACATAGAAGCTATGTCAAGATTTTCTTAAGGCAAAAGCAGAGGGAGCGTCACGATTGACTCTCCCTCTGCTTTTTGGTCATCCCGCGAGGACCCGGTCAAAGGCCGCACGGATATTCTGCTTGATGGTATCGTAGCTGTGGGTAAAGTGAGCCTCGTAGAGCTTTTCCCCGTTCCAGAAGATCGTGGGCACGCTGTAATAGTCGCGGGTTTCTGCGATCCGGGGCTGCTCGCTCTCCTCGATCCAGTCGATCCGGATGTCGGCGTAGGGCGGGTTTTCCTCCGTCAGCTCCCCGATGGCGCGCCTGGCGCTGCGGCAGTAGGGGCAGCCTGCGAGATAGAAGAGCTCGATTTCCTTCATGGCCTTAATAGTTCTCGGCGTTGATTTCGAAGTACGCCTGCGGGTGGGCGCAGACGGGGCAGACGTCGGGTGCGGCCTCGCCCACCACGATATGTCCGCAGTTGCGGCACTCCCACACCTTCACGCTGCTCTTTTTGAAGACCTCCTGGATCTCCACGTTTTTCAGCAGCGCGCGGTAGCGCTCCTCATGATGCTTTTCGATGGCGGCCACACCGCGGAATTTGTCGGCGAGCTCCGGGAAGCCCTCCTCCTCGGCGGTTTTGGCAAAGCCCTCGTACATATCCGTCCACTCGTAGTTTTCCCCGTCGGCTGCGGCGGCGAGGTTTTCGGCGGTGCTGCCGATGCCCGCGAGCTCCTTGAACCAGAGCTTGGCGTGTTCCTTCTCGTTCTCGGCGGTCTTGAGGAAGAGGGCCGCGATCTGCTCAAAGCCCTCCTTCTTCGCCTTGGAGGCAAAGTAGGTGTACTTGTTCCTGGCCTGGGATTCTCCCGCAAAGGCGGCCTCCAGGTTCTTCTCGGTCTGTGTTCCGGCGTATTTGTTTGCCATAAGAAAACCTCCTTATTCTTTCGTAGTGTCAGCCGATTGCGAACCTCAGTCCGCGATCGAATCAAAACAGCAGTGTCTTTGCGATGCTGAAGTAGACCAGCAGGGACAGGGCGTCCACAATGGTGGTGATGAAGGGACTCGCCATGACGGCGGGATCGAAGCCCAGCTTTTTGGCGCAAAGCGGCAGGGTGCAGCCCACGACCTTCGCCACCAGCACCGTGAGGGCCATGGTGAGACAGACGACAAAGGCCGTCATCACGGTGATATCCGCGTTGCCGAGGATCAGGCGGTCGAAGAGCATGATCTTCAAAAAGCAGAGCGAGGCGAGGGCTGCGCCGCAGAGGACCGCGGTCTGGATCTCCTTCCACATGACCTTCGGCAGGTCGGCAAGCTCCAGCTCGCCCAGAGAGAGGGCGCGGATCACGGTGACGGAGGCCTGGGAGCCCGAGTTGCCGCCCGTGTCCATGAGCATGGGGATGAAAGCCGTGAGCACCACCTGGGCGGCGAGGGCACTTTCAAAGCCGGTAATGATCATGCCCGTGAAAGTGGCCGAGACCATCAGCAGCAGAAGCCAGGGGATGCGGTGCCTGAAGAGATCCCAGGGGGTAGAGCGCAGGTAGGTCTTCTCCGAGGGGAGCATACCGGCCATCTTCTCGATATCTTCCGTGGTCTCTTCCACGAGGACGTCCATGGCGTCGTCGAAGGTCACGATACCGACCATGCGCTCGTCCGTGTCCACCACAGGCAGAGCCAGGAAGTTATATTTGGAGAGCATCTGGGCGACCTCTTCCTGGTCGGTCAGGGTGTTGACGAAGATGACATGCTCGTCCATGATCTCGGAGACCGGGGTGTTGTCGTCGGATGCGAGGAGCAGGTCCTTGACCGACACGGTGCCGAGGAGTTTACGCGCCTCGGTCACATAACAGGTGTAGATGGTCTCTTTGTCCACACCGGTGCGGCGGATGCGCTGGATAGCCTCCGCCACGGTCATCTGGGGGCGCAGAGAGACATACTCCGTGGTCATGATGGAGCCCGCGGAGTTTTCGGGGTAGCGCAGGATCTCGTTGATCTCGCGGCGCATTTCGGGGTCCGCCTGGGCGAGGATGCGCTTGACGACGCTCGCGGGCATCTCCTCGACGAGATCTGCCGCGTCGTCCACGTAAAGCTCGCTCACGACCTCGTGCAGCTCCTTATCCGAGAAGCCGAGGATCAGGTGCTCCTGCAGCTCCGGCGAGAGCTCGGCAAAGGCCTCCGCCGCAAGCTCCTTGGGCAGCAGGCGGAAGAGCAGCGGGGTGCGGTCCTCATCCAAATCCTCGAACACCGCCGCGATGTCCGCCGCGTTCATGGTGCCCAGCACGTCCTTGAGCGTCTGATACTTCTTCTCGTCCAGGAGCCTCTTAAAGGATTTTTCAAGCGTGACAAACTGTTCTGCCATCGGGGTTTCCTCCTTTCGGTTTTCGTCCGGGGTGGGAGGCCGACACGCAGACCAAAGTCCGACTTTATCTTATTGTTCCACGGAAACGCCATGCGTATTCCGCAATCGACTTCGGCCTGCCGATGCGCCGGTACTGCTTCCAGCGTCCATGACGTCTCCTCCTTAATCATTCAATTGCGAACACGGTTCGCGAATATTCAGGCGCTTGCCTGTTTATAAATTTTAACCTGCCCGGGACTGTTTTGTCAACACCAAAACAAAGCGGGTTTTCCCTTCGCCGGACCCCGGATAATGAAAAGCCCCGGCAGGGCAGAAGCCGAAGCCGGAGCTGATCAGACAAGTCATATATAGGTTGCGAATGGGGCGCAGGCTGTTTATCCTTCCTGTTCCGCTCAGGCCTGATCGTTGATAAACGTGTTGCAGTGCGGGCACACGCGGGTATTGGCCGGGATCGCCTCCCCGCAGACGGGGCAGCCGATGATGGCGACGGTATTCTGGGCATCGCCCGCATCGTCCTGCGTCTGGGGCGGGACATACGCCGCCCGGCCGAGGATCTTGAGCTCCGCCCTGTTTGTGATGACCAGGGTGCCCTTGTTGCCGAAGACGCAGTAGAAGGACCAGCCGTTCATCTCCTGAGAGACGTTCCCGATGGTGAGGGTGTTGCTGAAAACGTTCGAGACAACGGCGTCGGGGAAAGCGTTCTGGAACGTCTCCATGCTGACGTCCTGCCCGTCAGGGGTGACGGCGCGCCAGCCGACGTCCGTATAGGAATCGGCGTTGGCAATGAAGGTGGCGCTGGACCCGATGTACTGCGACTCGCCGAAGGGCTGCTTGGAGATCACCGGAGCCGGGGCCGAGGGCGCGGCGGGCATCACCGCGGGTTCAGGATCGGGCTCTGCCTCAGGCTCTGCCTCGGGTGCCGGGGTCGGGGTCGGCGTCGGTGTCGGCGCGGGAGTAGGCGTCGGCGTGGGCGTCGGCGCGGGCGTCGGCGTCGGAGCGGGGGTGGGCGGGAGCGTCACGATGGGCTCAGGCTCCGGCGTGGGGGCGGGCCGGCTGCCCGGCAGGCAGCCCGCGAGCGAGAGGGCCATCACCGCGAGGAGCAAAATACAAATGCCTCTTTTCATACGAAAATCAGCCTTCCTTTCCTGTCTTTTTCATGAGAAGCGGAAACCGATCGGGCTTTCCGGTTCTCTCTGTATTTTAACACGCGGGCTGTCAGAACGCAATGGAAATATGCAGCGCCGCTCACGAGGACGGATGCGGGATGAAGGTGGGCGTGGGCAGGGCGTTCGGATCTGCCATTTTGAGCCAGACGCTGCCCCACACCTCCGCCACGCGGAAGGACTCGAAATACATGATGTTGCTGCTCGAGTAGTTGCCGAAGGCCCAGGTGGTGGTCCGGTCGCCCTTGGGCCAGAAATGCAGAAGCTCGCTCACCTGAACGCGGTCATTCGTCCGCGGGGTGCCGGTAAAGCTGAGGGTATTGAAGTCGATGTCGAAATCCCCGCTCATCACCACGCCCTCGGCCTCGAAGCGCAGGGCCATGGTGTCCTTGTGGTCGGGGTCGTTTGCGGCGGTGAACTGCGGCTTGAGCTGCAGACCGTAGGCGATGGTGGAGGAGTCGATCTCGGCTGTGCTCTCATCCCGCACATCCGCCCGGTATTCCTTGTAGTCAAAGTAAGTATAGAGGTTGTTCAGATCCAGCCGGACCTCGAACACCTCGTTCGGCGTGGGGGTGGGGACGGGCGTCGCCGTGGGGGCGGCCGTCTCCTTCTTCCCCTTCCCGCAGCCCGTGAGGGCAAAGGCCATGCAGAGGGCGAGCAGCAGGACGACGGTTTTTTTCATCTTCGCGCCTCCTTTCAGAGCGTGACCGGCAGGGCACAGGCCCCGTCGGTGCAGACATAGAAGCTGGGCTTTCCATCCTTTGCCTCCATAAAGGCGGTGAAGGGTGCGGCCGCAGCGAGCGCCTCCGCCCGCGCGGGGGTCTTGACCAGCACGCTCATCCCCGGGCTGCGGCGGCGCAGGACGGAAAACAGCGCCTCCGGAAACTCCTCTGCGGGCAGGACCGCGACGGTCTCCTTCGTCGGGCCGCTCCGCAGGAGCAGCGCCGTGAGACCGAAGGGCGCGGCAGCGGGATAGTCTCCCGCGGCGCGCTGCAGAAAATCGAGCTGCCCGTCCAGGAGCGCGCGCCATTTCTCCTCCGCCGTAAGGCGAAAGAGCCTGTCGAAGAGGACCGCCGCCGCGCTGTTGCCGCAGGGCAGAGCCCCGTCCTGGGTCTCCTTCGGGCGCAGGAGCAGCGCCTCCCCGTCCGAGGGGGTGTCGAAGTATCCGCCCCGCTCATCCCCATAGCGAACGGGGATCGTCTCCGCGAGGGCGGCGGCGTCCAGGATATGGCGGGGATCGAAGTCCGCGTCATAGAGCTCCAGGAGTCCGAGGGCACAGAAGGCGGTGTCGCTCAAAGAGGCGTCGAAGCGGAGCTCCCCCTCGCAGAGGCGGGCCAGGAGCCTGCCGTCCCGGTGCATGTCGGTGAGCAGGAAGTTCGCGAGCTCCTGCGCCTCGAGAAGATAGCGCCGGTCCCCAAAGGCGGCCGCCGCGCGGGAGAGGGCCATGAGCATCAGGCCGTTCCAGCCCGCAAGGATCTTCCGGTCGGTGAAGAGATTCATGCGCCCGGCCCGGTACTCGCGCAGGCGCTCGCGGTATTCCTCATAGCCCTCGGGCAGAAAGTTCCAGCGGGTGTTGAGCAGGAGGTTCGGGATGCTCCTGCCGTGGAAGTTTCCGTCGGCGGTGATGTCATAGCACTCGCAGAAGTGCCGCCCCGCCTCCGCGCCGAGTATCACTTCCACCTCTCCGGGCGTGAAGAGATAGTAGGCCCCCTCCCGCCCCTCGCTGTCCGCGTCCTGGGCGCTGTAAAAGCCGCCGTCCGGCGCTTTGAGCTCCCGGAGGCAGTAGTCCAGGGTCTGCTCCGCCGTCTCCCGCCAGAGGGCCATGTGCCCGTCCTGCCAGGCTTCGGTATAGCTGAGAGCCAGCAGGGCGTTATCGCAGAGGGTCTTTTCAAAGTGGGGCTTGAGCCACTCCCGGTCGGTGGAATAGCGGCAGAAGCCGCCGCCGAAGTGGTCATAGATGCCGCCCCGGTACATCTGCCGCAGGGTCTGCTCCACCGCCTCCCGGGGTTTCTTCTCCCCGGTGACGGCGGCGTACTCCATCAGGAACAGAAGGTTCTGGGGCGTTGGGAACTTGGTGGACCAGCCGAAGCCGCCGTACTCCGCGTCATAAGCCCCCATGAGCTGCTCGGCGGCCTTCCGGGGCAGATCCTCCACGGGGTCGCCCGGCTTTGTCTCCTGCCGGAGGTAGAAGCTCATCTCCTTCGCCGTATGCAGGAGGGTGTCCCGGTCCTCTCCCCACTTTTCGGCGATGGCTTTCAGAAGATACAGAAGGCCCATGCGCCCGCCGCGGTTCTCCTTCGGGAAATAGGTGCCGACGAAAAAAGGCTCCTGCGCGGGGGTCAGGATCGCGGTCAGGGGCCAGCCGCCGCTGCCGTTTGCCGCGACGCAGGCCTGCATATACACGCTGTCGATATCGGGCCGCTCCTCCCGGTCCACCTTGACGGGAACATAGAAGCGGTTCAGAACCTGCGCGACCTCCGGGTCCTCAAAGGATTCGCGGGCCATCACATGGCACCAGTGGCAGGTGGAATAGCCGACGGAGAGGAAGACGGGCTTATCCTCCCGCCGCGCCTTTTCAAATGCCTCCTTCCCCCAGGGATACCAGCTTACGGGGTTTTCCGCGTGCTGGCGCAGATAGGGGGATTTTTCGTTTATCAGTCGATTGCTCATGCCGGAGCCTCCAGGTGGTTTTTGTTTATTATACCCATTCGACGGGATTCTTTCAAGATGTTGTTGGCGCTTTGCGTTTTATATGCTATACTATATCTATATTTTGTTTTCACGGAGCGCAGGCTATGGATCACAACGAATACTGCTGCATTTTTGATACGGCCCAATATACCGGCACGCCGGACTCTGCGCCCTGCCCGCAGGCGCTGGACGTGCCGCGGCTCATAGAGCGCTTCGACGCGCTATGCAGTCAGGGGCGCGAGGAGGAGGCGCGGGATCTTCTGGAGCAGGCGCAGGAGACGGCAAAGCAGGCCGGGGACTGGCGCGCCGAGCTCAGCGTGACGAACGAACTGCTCGGTCAGTACCGCCGGACACAGCAGGCCGGCAAGGGGCTTGCGGCCGTGAATCACGCGCTTGAAATCATCCGCGTCCACCGCCTGGGCCGTACGGTCTCCGGGGCGACGATCCTCCTGAACGCCGCGACGACGCTCAAGGCCTTCGGGCACGCTTCCGAGTCCATCCCCATTTTTACCCATGCGGCGCGGGTCTATGCCGATAATCTGGCCCCTGACGACTACCGCTTTGCCGGGCTCTACAACAACATGGCGCTGAGCTATGACGACATGGGCGATGTGGCGAGCGCCGAGCGCTTTTTCGGTCTCGCCCTCAAAACCATTGAGAAGACCGAGCACCCCGGAAACGACAGCGCCGTGACCTGGTGCAATCTCGCGGAGATGTACGGGCGGCGCGACCCGGAGGATGAACGCATCGGAGACTGCCTTGAGATGGCCTGGGACTGTCTCAACACCCCTGACCTGCCCCGGGACGGCTACCACGCCTTCACTGTCTCCAAGTGCGCGCCGACCTTTGATTATTTCGGCTTCTTCCTCTATGCGAAGGAGCTGCGGGAAAGGGCGGAGAGAATCTATGCAGGGACTTGAAGAGGCGAGGCGCCTCTATGAGCGCTATGGCGCCGACATGATCGACAGGCTCTTCCCCGCCTGGGCCGGGCGCATCGCCGTCGGGCTTGCGGGCCACGGGTCCGAGTGCTTCGGCTTTGACGATGCGCTCTCCCGCGACCACGATTTTCCCGAGGGCTTCTGTCTCTGGATCGACGACGAGACGGACCGGGCCATCGGCGTGGAGCTGAGCCGCGCCTACCGTTCTCTCCCCTTCCGGAAGGCGGCGGAGCGAAGCGCCCTGAGCGAAGCGAGCCGCGGCGTGCGGCGCATCCGCGATTTCTATGAGCGCTACACCGGCACCGGCGGCGCACCGCAGGATCTGATGCAGTGGCTGTCCCTCCCCTCCCACGCCCTGGCGGAGGCTACGAACGGCGAAGTTTTCCGGGACGATCAGGGGCTCTTCTCCTCCATCCGTGAGACGCTGCTCAACGGGATGCCGGAGGACGTGCGTCTCAAGAAGCTGGCCGCCCGGGTGATCGCCATGGCCCAGGCGGGGCAGTATAACTACCCCCGCTGCGTGCGGCACGGAGAATACGGCGCGGCCATGCTGGCGATGGCCGAATTCGTGAACGCCGCCTGCGCATGCATCTTCCTTCTGAACCGGCGGCACATGCCCTATTACAAGTGGCAGCTCCGGGCGATGGAGGGGCTTGAGCGGCTCTCCAATCTGCGGGAGGCGCTGGAATTCCTGCTCACCGCGGAGAATGACGAGCAGGGCCGCATCCTGAAATCCGCGGTCATTGAGGATATCTGCGCCGCCGTCATTGCGGAGCTCAAGGCCCAGCGCCTCACCCACGGGAGCTGGGACTATCTGGAGCCCCACGCCTTTGAGATCGCCTCGCATATCGAGAGCCCGCAGCTTCGGGCCATGCACATCATGGAGGGATAATATTCGATCGCAAGCTTTGGTTTGCAATCGAGATACTCGCGCTTCAGGAGGGACAAGCCATGGAGATACGCTGGCTGGGACACGCCTGCTTTACCATCACACACAGGGGCTACACGCTCGCCGTCGACCCATACAACAGCGACTATGTGACCGGGTATCCCAAGCTGCGCGGGCTGCGGGCGGACAGGCTCCTCATCAGCCACGACAGCTACGGCCACAATTACCGCGAGGGGGTCGTGCTCTCGGGAAGGCCGGAGAACGAGTGCCCCTTCACCATCACGCCCATGGAGGTCTGGCACGACACGGTCTGCGGCATCATGCGCGGTTCCTGCCTCATCCACCTCATCGAGGCCGACGGTATCCGCGTGGCCCACATGGGCGATATCGGCGCCCCCCTCACCGGGGAACAGGCGGGCAGGCTCTACAACCTGGACGCCATGATGATCACCGCGGGGTCCTGCACGGCCCTCCCCTCCCAGGAGGTCTTCCGCCTGAGCGAGGAGCTTTTTCCCAAGGTGCTGATCCCCATGCACTACCGGGACGGAAACCGCGGCCCCCGGCGGCTCGAGCATGTGGAGGAGCTGACCAAGCACTTCGCGCCCAGCATGGTCAAAAGGTACGACACGGACCGCATCACGATCACCCCGGACGCGGAGCCGCAGGTGGCCCTGCTGCGCTTTCGTGGGCTTTCGCCGGAGGAGAGCGGCACGGAGAAGAAGCCCTCCCTCCTGGCCTGCGCCGTCAGAAAGCTGCCGTTTGCAAAACAGAACACATCGGGCTTGCAATATCGGCCGGATATGGTAGAATAAATAAATCGACTGTCAGTTTTACTTTTACTAATGGAGTGTCTGCATGAAAGCATTTCGAAAAATCATGGCCGCAGCCGCAGCGCTGCTGCTCTGTTTGGGGCTGTTTGCGCCCGCTTTCGCGGCGGAGGACGACGGGACCGACCCCTCCTGGGACGAGGTATCCGCGAAGGTGCTGGCCGAATATGAGATGGACGAGGCGAACATCCACGCAGGCTATCTGAATCTTGTGACCGGCGAGGAGCACTACATCAACGGCGACGAATATGCCGTCGCCGCGAGTATGTACAAGGTGCCCCTTTGTATGTATTTCACCGAGCATCTCGCCGACGGCACCATCGACTGGAGCGTGTACGAGCAGTACTTCTCCTACAAGGAGATCCAGGACGCGGTCCTGATCGATTCCAGCAACGAGCAGGCGATGTTCCTCTTCAACACCTTCCTCGACGGGTACGACAATTTCCGCGCCCTGACCGCCCCCTACATGGGCGTCGAGCCGGGGAGCGAATCGGTCGACATCACGATGTACAACTACTACACGGCGCGGGAATTCATCCACTGCCTGAAGCTGCTCTATGACGAGCAGGATCGCTTCCCCGACATCATCCCCACGATGCAGCAGGCCATGACCGACCGCTTTTTCAAGTATAACGAGCCGCGCTTCCGCATCGCCCAGAAGCCCGGCTGGATGTCCCCGCCCGACAGCTATGTGCCCGTCCTCAACGACTGCGCCATCTGCTTTACGACGCAGCCCATCGCGCTTGTCATGTTCTCCAGCAGCTTCAACACCAGCGAGGAGTTTTTAAGCGCCTGGTGCACCGCCATGTGCGAATACACCGAGACGCTCGCCAACAAGCCCAAGCCCACGCCGACCCCCACGCCGGTTCCGGTCGTCACGCCGGAGCCGGCCCCGACGCCGGAACCCGGGCCCGCCCGCGTAGAGCTGCCGATGTTTGCCCCCGCGGTCGCGGTGGGCTGTTTTCTGCTGGCAGGGCTCATCTTCCTGATCGTTCTGTGCCTTCGCTATCACGCCCGGTTCATCGGGCTTTTCCTCGCACTGGTGCTGAGCGCGGCGGCCATGCTGCTGGCCGTCGGCGGCGTTTACTTCGGCACGGTCTACGCGAGGCCCAGCGGAAACCCGGCGGATACGGCCGCGCATTTTCTGAACGCCGTCTGTGCCGGTGATTACGGCGCCGCCTATCTCGATCTTCGCGATTATTCGGATCTGGGCCTCTCCGAGGCGCCCGCAAGCGCCGCCGGGCAGAAGATCTACCGGGCGCTGCATGAGAGTTTCTCCTATGCTCTCGCGGGCGAGTGCCGCACAGACAAGCTGTCCGCCGCTCAGCCCGTACGCTTCCGCTATCTGGATCTGAACCGGATGGAGGAGGCGGTGGCCCGGCAGACACAGGAGGAGGTCAAGAATATCGTACAGCTGCGCTCCACCCACGAGGTCTATGACGAAAACAACCGCTACCGTCCCGAGATCGCGAACGAGGCCTATCTCGCCGCGCTCGACACGGTGCTGCAGAACGCCCGGGACTACTATGCCGAGGCGGCGTTTGATCTCTCCCTCGCCTATACGGACGGGAAGTGGCAGGTCCTCACCAACTCTGCGCTGCTGCGCTCCCTCGCCGGCGGCATCGGATACTGAGAGGGAGGCGGAATATGAGCAAAGACATGTTCGATTACAGCGATCTTGACGCGATCCTCGCGGAGTTTCGCGGCGATACGGCAGCCTCTTCCGGGGAGCCTTCCCCTTCTCCCGCGGTCCGGGAGCCGGCGGAGGAGATCCCCGTCCCCGCAGCGCGGGAGATCCCGCCCGCGGAGGAGCCTGTCCCGCCGGAGGAGCCGGAAGCCCCGGCGCCCGCGCAGGACGCCAGCGAGGCCACGGTCCTCTTTGACTTTTCATCGCTCGATTCCCGTTTCGCCCAGAGCAGCCGTGAGGCCGAAGAGCCGGAGGAAGGAGAGGATCTTCCCGCGGCAGAGCCCGCCCATGAAAAGAAGCGCCTCTTCGGGAAAAAACCCAGGGCCGAAAAAGCCCCGAAACCCGAGAAAGCGCCCAAGACCCCCAGACCCGGGAAAGAGCCCAAGCCCCAAAAGCCTCCGCGCGTATACAGAAAGCGCCGCATCCCCTGGGCGCTGCGGGCGCTCCTGTCCCTGCTGTTCATCGCGCTGACGCTTGTGATCCTCGCCTGGGTGCTGCTGTATCTCCATCCGGCCTCCGGCAGTCTCGCCTTCTCGGGAACCGACACGAAACTGCGCCTTTCGGACAAGCTGGACGTCTATGTGAACAACGCGGCCTCGGACGCCCTGGGTGAGCTTGCCTACATCCGCAAGATCTACACCCTGCAGGAGAGTCTCACCGTCGCCCCCCGGCCCGATCCCGGCGGCTTCGGCACCACCTACGACCCCGCCGATATCGAGGCGCTCATCAACCGCGCCTCCATTCTGCTGGACGGGCAGAGGATGATCTTTGACCCCAGCGCGGATTTCGTCCCGGACGAGCCGATCCGTTACTACTTTGACGACACGATCCTCGTGATCGCCTGGAAGGAATATATCGAGCAGCGCTGCTGCACCTTTGCCGAGGTCAAGGTCGCCCACGGCTCGCAGCTCCGGCGCAAGCTCGCGGAGGACAGCTACAGCTCCAGCGTCCAGCTCTACGCCTCCGACATGGCCAACGCCTCCAACGCGGTGGTCGCCATGAACGGCGACTTCTACGCCTTCCGCGATCTCGGCATCACGGCCTACCAGCGCAAGCTCTACCGCAACAACCCCGCCCAGGTGGATTCCTGTTTCTTCACAGCCTCCGGCGACATGCTCTTCTCCCGCGCGGGCGAGCTGATGGGCGAGGGCGAGGTTGAGCGCTTCATGGAGGATAACGACGTGGTCTTCGCCGTGGCCTTCGGCCCGATCCTCGTGGACAACGGCGAGCTCCAGTACTGCGCCTCCTACCCCATCGGCGAGATCAACACCGAATACTCCCGCTCCTGCATCGCCATGACGGACGAGCTGCACTACCTGCTTATGACCATCAACCACACGCCCGACGCAAGACCCCGCGCCACCATCAACGAGCTTGCGCGTATCATCTACTCCAAGAACGTCCGGAAGGCCTACACCCTGGACGGCGGCCAGACCGCGGAGATCATCATGATGGGCGGGCCCATCAACCACGTGGATTTCGGCTATGAACGCGCGGTCAGCGATATCATCTACTTTGCCACAGCGGTTCCGGAGGAGGTGCGCTCATGATCAATCCCATCGCCGTCTACAGCGGCAGCACGGTTCTGTACTGGAGCGCGATTATCATCGGCGCGGGCTTTCTGGCCGCACTGTTTATGAGTCTTTCCGTGCAGGCTACCGGCAAGGGCCGCCTTGTGGCCATGCTGCTTTTCTTCCCGCTGGCCCTGCTGTTTTCGATCCCGCTCTGCAGGCTGCTGCACTGGTACTGTCATCAGGAGCAGTACGGCGGTCTCGTCAAAGCCGTGACCGATTATACCGCCGGCAGCTATGTGCTCTCGGCCGCCATCCCCGGCGTCTGGATCGCCGCCTGGATCGCCGCGAAGCTGGACGACGGGAACACCGCAAAGCTCCTGGACGCGGCGGCGCCGGGCCTCGCCCTCGCCATCGCCTTCGTGCGGCTGAGCTCTCTCTTCAACAACGCCTGCCGCAGCAAGATCCCCGTGACGAGCACCGTCCTGCAGCACCTGCCCTTCGCCGCCGGGATCACCAATTCCGCCGGTGCGGTGGAATATCGCTTTGCCACCTTCTTCGCCCACTTCTTCATCCTGCTGCTCCTTTGCGCGTGCATGCTCAAGTTTTATTTCAAGCGCCGCGCCGTCCCGATGAAAGCCGGACGTCCGGAGGGCAGCACCATTATGATCTTCCTGCTGTATTACTCAGCCTCCGAGTTCGTGATGGACTCCACCCGCTACGATTCGAGCTTCCTGCCCATCAACGGCTTTGTCAGCATCGTGCAGATCATCGCGGCCGTGTGCATCCTCGTGCTGCTCATCTACTACAGCGTCCTCTCGGTACGCGCGAACGGGCGCCGCTTCTGGCACTGGCTGCTGTGGGCATTGTGGCTCGTGATGCTCGCCGGCATCGGCATGACGGAGTATCTCGTCCAGCGCCACGGCGACTGGTATATGAGCTGCTACGGCGGCATGGCCTTCTGCTGCCTCGGCCTCGCGATCATCGTACACCGCATGTATCTGAGCTGCTGCGGTGAGAGAGAAGCGGAATAAAATACGGGCTATGAAAAAGGCCAATTGACATCGCAGGGGCCGACGCCCTCGGCGGCCCGTATGAGACAGTATGGAATTGTGCAGAAATCCCCGGCGAAAACGTGCATTTGTCACGTATTCGCCGGGGATATGTGCATTTATTGAAATTCCGCTGCCGGGCCGCCGAGGGCGTCGGCCCCTGCACGGAACAGGCGGTGCGCAAAAAGGATTCGTTTTGCAGCCTTTTCTGCCGTTCCCTTATTTCTTATTTCCGAAAAGGCCGCGGATGATGGCGGTGGAGCCGGAGCGCATGGCGGAGGTCAGGGCATTCCGCGCGGCGCGCTTTGCGATGGTCTGGGCGCTCGTGGTCTTGCCGCCGGTGGCAGCGTTGATGAGGTTTGTGGAGAGGGCGCCCACCACGGTAGAGGCGGCCGTCGTCGCAGCCTGCTGGGCGATCTTCTTTTTCTTCGCGGCCTCGGCAGCGGCGGCCTTCTCCGCGGCGAGAGCCTCCTTTTCGGCGGCCTTGAGGGCGGCGGCCTCCTCCTTGAGGCGCTGCTT
This sequence comes from uncultured Clostridia bacterium, assembly GCA_946184165.1. Taxonomy (GTDB): domain Bacteria; phylum Bacillota; class Clostridia; order Oscillospirales; family Oscillospiraceae; genus Limivicinus. The sequence goes on from CAMHEN010000003.1 coordinate 29,910, forward strand.
CTCAGCGGCGGCGGCCTCTCTCAGGCGCTGCTTCTCGGCCTCGGCCTCGGCTTTCTTGCGGGCGGCCTCCTCGGCGGCGGCAGCCGCGGCCTCGGCGCGCTGCTTTTCAAGCTCGGCATTGGCGCGGGTGAGGACCTCAAAGGCAGACTCGCGGTCGACGCCTTCGCGGTACTTCTGATCCAGCACATCGCCGTAGATGCGGAGTCTGACCTCCTCGGTCCCGGCGGCGCCCATCAGACTCTGGGGCGGGAGGATGCTCGCCCGCTCGACGATGCTGGGGATGCCCTCCTCATCCAGGAAGCTCACGAGCGCCTCGCCCACGCCGAGCTCCATGATGGCGTCCTCGGTCTTGAAGGCGGGGTTCACGCGGAAGGCCTTGGCAGCGGCGCGGACAGCCTTCTGCTCGTCCGGGGTATAGGCGCGCAGGGCATGCTGGACCCGGTTGGAGAGCTGGGCCAGCACGTCTCCCGGGATATCGCTCGGGCTCTGGCTAATGAAGTAGACACCCACAGCCTTGGAGCGGATGAGCTTGACGACCTGTACGATCTTCTGCAGCAGAGCCTTGGGCATGCCGTTGAAGAGCAGATGCGCCTCGTCAAAGAAGAAGATCATCTTGGGCTTGTCGAGATCGCCCACCTCGGGAAGCTGCTCGAAGAGCTCGGTCAGCATCCAGAGCAGGAAGGTCGCATAGACGGTGGGAGACTGAATGAGCTTCTGGCTGGAGAGAATATTGATATAACCGCGGCCGTTCTCGTCGGTGGCCATCCAGTCGGAGATGTCCAGCTCCGGTTCGCCGAAGAAGAGCTCTCCCCCCTCCTGCTCGAAGGCGAGCAGAGCGCGCTGGATAGCGCCGATGCTGGCGGCGGAGACGTTGCCGTACTCCACGGTGAACTCCGCCCGGTTCTCACCCACGAACTGCAGCATGGCGCGCAGATCCTTGAGGTCGAGCAGCAGGAGACCGTTGTCGTCCGCGACCTTGAAGACGATGTTCAAAACGCCGGTCTGGATCTCGGTGAGACCCAGGAGCCTTGCCAGCAGCACCGGGCCCATCGAGCTGACCGTGACGCGCACGGGGTGGCCAAGCTCGCCGAAGATATCCCAGAAACGGGTGGGATAGCCCTTGTAGGAGAAGTTCTCGATGCCGAAGCGCTCAATGCGCGCCTGCATGTCGGCGCTGTCCCTGCCGGGCTTGCACATGCCGGTAAGGTCGCCCTTGATGTCTGCGAGGAAAACGGGCACGCCCATATCCGAGAAAGACTCCGCCATGACCTTCATGGTGACGGTTTTGCCGGTACCGGTGGCGCCCGCGATCAGGCCGTGGCGATTCGCCATGTTCGGCAGCAGGAAAAGGCGCTTTTCGGACTTTGCCATCCAGATTTTATTGTCTGTAAACATGTGTCTGTCCCCCTGTTTTTAATATCATGTACAGATATTGTAGCACAGCAAGCACAAAGGCACAAGTTCAATGTCGCAATTCTTTTTATTTTTCCGCAGCCGAGGGGAAAATCTTTGCGTGTTTTGCTTTGCCCTGTTGTCTTCGGGGCGCTTTTATGATATTCTGATACAAATGAAAGATTTGTATCATTTTCCGGCGCAGAAAGAGAGGATGCCGCTTGAAGGACCGTGTCAAATCCGCCGCTGTTCTGATCTTGATCACAGCGGCGTGCATGCCCTTTGCCCCCGCACGAATCCTGTATTTCGGTGGGGCGGGCGCCCTGTGCGCCTATGAATACAGCAAGAATGTGGAGAAGCTCAACGCCCGCTGCACGCTCTGGGTCATGTTTGTGTATCTCGCGGCCCACGCGGTGCTGACGTTTTTTGACGCGGGCCTCTTTGCCTATTCGGTCTGCTTTGTGTTTTGCCTGTACCTCGCGCTCTTCTCCGGCGTCCTGCACCGGCAGGTCTCCGGCATCGGCGCCCTGTACACCCTCGCCGGGCTCACCTACCCCTGCGTGCTGTTCGGTATTGTCATGACCATCTCCGTCAGCCGTATCTGGTGGCAGACGCTTCTGACGGCGGTCTTCGCGACCATCGGCTGCGACACCGCCGCGCTCTTCGGCGGGATGCGCTTCGGCAGACACAAGCTGGCCCCCGCCGTCAGCCCCAAAAAGACCGTGGAGGGGGCCGTGTGCGGCGCCCTGTCCTCGCTGCTGACGGGGGCGCTCGCCTGGTTCATTATCACCCGTGCCGGCGATCCCATCCCCCTGCCGCTTTGCCTTGCCACGGCCTTTGTCGGCTCCTGCATGGGCCAGATCGGCGACCTTGCGGAGTCCCTGCTCAAGCGCATGATCGGCGTGAAGGACTTCTCCAACCTCATCCCCGGCCACGGCGGCATGTTCGACCGGGCCGACAGCCTGCTCTTCTCCATCCCCACGGTCTACTTCTGTTTTCTCATCGCGGGGATCTGACACTGTGAAAAGCATCTCTTCGGAACCGTAGGGGCGGATATCATCCGCCCGCGCGGCAAGAAAGAAACCGCGATAAAAAAGCCGGGCGAATTCGTATCCTATCACGAATTCGCCCAAATTCTACTGCAAATGATTTCGTTCTTTGCCGGGCGGCTGATAGCCGCCCCTACAGGATGTGAACAGCCTCCTGTATAACGTCGTAGGGGCCGATGCCCTCATCGGCCCGCCGTTTTCCGTTCTTTACGTGGTTCGGCGGGTCGATCCGGGGATCGGCCCCTGCGTTTTTTGCATGAATACTTTTTATCTCTTATATCGGATCGCAAACAACAGGCCGAGGATGAGGACCACGGCGCAGGCCCCCAGCATGATCCAGGTCTCGGTGCTGACGGGCCGGGGGCCGGTCGGGATCTCTTCGGCAGCTTCATCCGCCGGGACCTCCTCTGCCGCCGGCGTCTGCTCCGGCCGCTCCCAGACGCCCATGGGCATGGGGGAAAAGGCCGGCCTCTCGCCGTCAACGCCCGGCATTTCTCCATCGAAATCCGGCGGCATGCCGTTCATCTCAGGCCCCGGCGGCATCTCGGATGGCATGGGCCGCATATCCTCAGCGCCCTCGGGACGCTCGTCCCGGGGCATGCCGTCCCGCCGGTGCATCTGGCCGAAGTTCATGTTCCCGCCGAAGCCCTCGCTTCTGACGTCGCCGTAGGAGGCGGAAACCTCCTCCAGGGTGATGTGTTCTTCCTTCTCGCCGATCACGACGGTGTAGGTCTCGCCCAGCTTCATCCCGGGCGAGCTGAGGGAGACGGAGGAGAAGGCGCAGGGCGGCGTATACCGCAGGAGCACATTCCCTTCGGCGTCCTCCAGCATCACCTCGGTCCCGGCCGGGATGCCGTAGCTGATGTTGTAGAGGACCGAGCACTGGGTGGAGCCGCTGCTGAAGCCCTCGGCCATCATATAGCTGCCGCAGGCGACCACCTCGCCGCCGCTGATCTCGCAGACGCCGCCGCTCTCGCTGCCGTAGTCGATGGCGCTGTTGCTGCCGGCGTTCGTGAGGCTGATAAAGACTGTGCCGCCGGTGATATAGATGTCGCCGTTGGAGTCGAGACCGTCCGCGTCGCGGGCCACGTTGTTGACGATGGTGAGCGTCCCGCCGCCGATGTGGATCCAGGTCTCCTCGTCCTCTGTGCCGTCTCCGGTCGGCGCCCGGTCTCCGAACGTGCCCGGAAGGCCGAATCTGTCGCTGCCGCCGTTGGCATTCAGACCGTCATCGCCGGGGTAGATGGTGATGTCGCCGCCGGTCAGGTCGATGGTCAGCGCTTCGATCCCCTCATAGCACTCGCTGATGGTAATCCGGCCGCCCGCGACAGAGACCGTCTTGTCGGCGTGGATCCCGTCGTCCCCGCTTGTGATATGCAGGCTCCCGTCTGTCATGGTGAAGCTGCCGCCCGCATGGACGCCGTCGCCCTCGGATAGGATGTCGAGACTGCCGCCCGCGAGTTCAAAGGCATCGGCGCTTTTGACGCCGGAGCCCGTGCTCTCGATGTCCAGGCTGCCGGAGCTGATATAGAGGATGCTCTTCTCCCCCTGCAGATCGACGCCCTCGTCCCCCGCCTTCAGGGAGAGAGAGGCGTTTTCGATCCGCAGGCCGTCGTTGACATGGATCGCGTCGCCCGGCGCCTCGATGCTGAGCGTGCCGCCGGTGATGACCAGCGTGTCGTTCACGTCGACGCCGTGCCCGGAGGCGGCAAGGATGCGAAGGCTGCCGCTGCCGTTGATGGTGAGATCGTCATGGCTGAAAAGGACGCTGTTTCGCTTGTCGGCCACGGCTTCCTCGCTGTATGTCTCGCCGCCGGACAGGCTGTTCTCCGAGCCCTCGGCCAGGGTCAGAAAGACCTTGTCCGCCTGGTCGACACGCAGGCAGGCGTCATCCGAACAGGTGATGTCCGCCCCGTCCAGCATGATCCAGACCTTGTCCCCGCTGTCCGCGTTGACAACGATGCTGCCGTCCTCCAGCGTTCCTGAGACCACATAGCGTCCGGGCTGGGCGATGACCACGTCGCCGCCGTAGGCATAGGCGCCGCCGCCGAAGACCCGTGCATGGTCCCCCGCGAGGGTGATGGTGGCCGCGCCGGAGAGACTCCAGCCGCCGTTGCGGTCGTTCCGGGTGAACCAGGCGGAATCGGTGCTGTTCTCCGCATCGCCGTCCAGGACGGATTCGAGGCCGAAGCGCCGGCCGTTTATAAACAGGACAGTGAGCAGAACTGTGCAGACAAGGACGGCAACGCAGATGAGATCAATATACTTGTGCGTTGACACCGCCGCGCCTCCTTATCCCATGTAATCGCCGCTGTAGCTGACCAGGACCGCGCTGCGCACGCCCTCGATACGGGCGATCTCGTTGACGAAGTCGGTATTGCCGCCCCGGAGGCGGATCTCCACCGTGAGCTCCACCGCGTCCTTGCGGGCGGTCTTGCTCTTGACCGAGCAGCGCCCGGCATATTCGCGCAGGACATGCATGGCGGTCTTTTCGCTGCCGTGGCCGTCACACTCGATGACGACGATGAAGGGTCTGGACATGTCCTTGAGATTTGCGAAAATGAGAAGGATGACGCCGATGATGACGCTGCCGAATACTGCGAGCGGGATGAGCCCCGCGGCCAGCACGATGCCCGCGGCGATCGCCCAGAAGAGGAAGGCGATGTCCAGCGGCTCCTTGATGGCCGTGCGGAAGCGGACGATGGACAGGGCGCCCACCATGCCGAGAGACAGCACGATGTTCGACGTGACGGCGAGGATCACGAGCGTCGTGATCATGGTCAGCGCGATCAGCGTCACGCCGAAGCTGGAGGAATACATGACGCCTGCATAGGTCTTCTTATAGATGAAAAAGATGAACAGGCCCAGGCCGAAGGCCAGCACCATGGCAAGCGCCATATCCAGCACGCTCACACTGTTTACATTCTCCAGAAAGCTGGATTTGAAAATGTCCTGAAAGCTCATATGTTTTACTCCTTCTGTTAATTCAAGTGACGGCGCTCAATCGTAGATCCTGCACTGGGCGTATTTGGAAAAGGCCTCCGCCCGGCGGCCCGGCGTCTGCACGGCGTCCCGGATGATATCGGGCAGGAAGGCGTCCCACTTGACCTCAAGGAGGATCGGGGCGCCGCCCGCGGGGACGGTCACACAGTCCGGATTCAGAAAGTCCCGGCAGGAGAGGCCGGTGCGGATGTCATAGTCCAGCGTGACGCGGACATTGCCGGGGCGGTATATAAAAGGCTCGCGCGTGTAATCGACGATGGTTTTGGGGCGCAGGCCCTGATAGCGCATCTTGCAGTAGAGCTCCCGTACAAGATCTCTGCCGCTGTCCATCATCCAGTCGAGGTCGCCCTCTGTGATCTTCCGGGCCTCCTCCGCGCTCAGGGGGGCGCTGAACTTGGTGCCGAGACCGCCGCGCTTGCTCTTCTTCTCCAGGTGGATGACGGAGGGATCGTTGTTGTACAGGCGGATGCGGAACTTCTCCCGCAGGTTAACCCCGTCGATTTTCTCGCGCAGGGCCTTGTCGCGCAGGTTGTCAAAGTAGAGGCTGCGGATCCGGTAGCTTCCGGATGCGGCGTGCGGGTCGAGGTCCATCACCGCCCGCAGGCGCTGCCTGAGCGCCAGCATGTCCGCGTAGCTGATCTCATGCTTCCACTCGTGCCGATATTGGAATTCCATGGTACATTCCTTCCCTTCCCTCGGCGTCTGTCGGAAGCATACACCGGAAATTGAAACGGGCCATCAAGAATATGTAAAGAATTTGAAAAGACTACAGCAACCCATTTTGAAGATATTATATAGTCTCTCCCACCGGTTTTCAAGCATTTTGCATCTTTCGCCGCCAAGATTTCCCGCGCCCGCGCCCGCGGCAGAGCGGGCCGGCGGGCGCACTCTGCCGCACATCGGGAAAAAAGTTACCCTGAAATTAGAAATAATGCAGAAAACATTTGCTTTTTTGAACGATCGTGTTATAATACCCACGATATCCGTCAATAGATATCGCATTCTGTAAGGAGGAGGTATTCCACATGGCACCCAGAAAAGCAAGCGAAGAGACTGCGGCTGCGAAGAAGGCTGCGCCTAAGGCCGAAGCTCCCGCCGCCAAAAAGCCTGCCGCCAGAAAGCCCGCCGCAAAGAAAGCTGCGGTCAAGAAGACTGCCGAAATTATCGTTCAGTCTCCTCTCGGCGGTGAGATCTCTGTTTCCGAGATTCTTGCCAAGGTCGGCGATGCTGATAAAGTATATGTGAGAGTCGACCAGAACAAAGCGTACTGGGTACGCGGCGAAGAGACCGGTGACACCGATCTTTGGTAATCTCTCCACCCGGCAGGACCTGCCGGGTCTTTTTTTGTCTTTGATAATTTGACAAAAAGGACTCCGACGGATTTGCCGTCGGAGTCCTTTTTGCTGTGTATGTATTATTTCGCCTCAGACATCCTGCGGATCTCGATGCGCTTTTTGCGGCCCTCGATAAAGACGGGCAGCTCCTTCGGGCGGTCGAAGTAATCGATGCTCTCCACGAAGGTGCGCTTGCGCAGATGGATGGCGTCGAACTTGCAGCGAGTCGTGCAGACACCGCAGCCGAGGCACTTGTTGGGATCGACGAAGGATGCGCCGCAGCCGAGGCAGCGGGCGGTCTCCTTCTTGAGCTGCTCCTCGGTAAAGGTGCGGCGATCGTCCTTAAACGTGCAGGCCTTCTTCTCGTCTTTGCCGGGGACCTGTCGGTCGGTGGCGTCATAGTCGCGCTTGACGGTGTCGAAGTCCACGTTGTCCTTGTCGAAGGCGCGGTAGGTGAGTCTGTCGCGGCCGATGGTGAGACTCTGTCCGGGCTGCACAAAGCGGTGGATGGAAATGGCCGCCTGCTTGCCCTGGGCGATGGCGTCGATGGCGAACTTCGGGCCGGTGTATACATCGCCGCCGGCGAAGACGTCCGGCTGGGCGGTCTGATAGGTAACGCCGTCCGCGATCACGCGGCCCTTTTCATCACAGGTAAGCGCGCCGAGATCCAGAGCGCCCAGATCGACGCGCTGGCCGACCGCGGCAAGGATGGCGTCGCAGCGGACCTTCTTGTCGCCTTCGCAGACGAGGGCCGCGACCTTGCCGCCCTTGCCCTCGATTTCCACGGGCTTATGCTCGAAGAGGAACTTCACGCCCTCCTCCTTCGCCTCCGCTACCTCGGCGGGATCGGCGGGCATGTCGCTCTCCTTCCGGCGGTAGGCGACAGTCACCTGCGCGCCGAGACGGACAGCGGTGCGGGCCACGTCCATCGCGACGTTGCCGCCGCCGATGACGACGACCTTCTTGCCGATGGCGGGCAGAGCGCCGGAGTTGACCTCCCGCAGGAAGTCGACGCCGCCCCAGACGCCCTTGAGATCCTCACCCGGGATGCCGAGGGGCGCGGACTTCTGAGCGCCGACAGCGAGATAGAAGGCGTCAAAGCCCTGGGCGCGCAGCTCGTCCAGCGTCACGTCTTTGCCGACCTCCACGCCGCAGCGGAAGATCACGCCCAGCTCCTTCAGCACGTCGATCTCGGCGTCGAGGACAGTCTTCTCCAGGCGGAAGTTCGGGATGCCGTAGCGGAGCATGCCGCCGGGCTGGTCGTTCCTGTCGAAGACGGTGACCTTGTAATTGTCGGCGGCGAGGAAGTAGGCGCAGCTCAGGCCCGCGGGGCCCGCGCCGATGACGGCAATCTTCTTGTCGCTGTAGTCATAGAGCTTCTTCGGCACAAAGCGGCTGTCGCGCTCCAGCTCACGGTCGGCGATGAACTTCTTGACCTCGTCGATTGCGACGGCGCGGTCCACGTCGCCGCGGGTGCAGACGTCCTCGCACTTGCGGTTGCAGATGCGGCCGCAGACGGCGGGCAGCGGATTCTCCTTCTTGATGAGCTCAAGGGCCTCCAGATATCTGCCCTGGGCGGCGAGCTTGAGATAGCCCTGGACGGCGATATGGGCGGGACACGCGGTCTTGCAGGGCGCGGTCCCCTCGGGCGCGATATACTCGCGGTTCGTGCGGTGTTCAGGATTCCAGTGCTCCGGCGTCCACTCAATATCGTCGGGCAGCTCCATGTGCTTGTGCACGATGGGCGTTTTGGCGCAGAGCTTCTGGCCCATCTGGATGGCGTTGTTGGCGCAGCGGTCGGTGCACTGGCCGCAGGCGACGCACTTGGCCTCGTCGATCTCGGCCACGTAGTTGCTGCGGGAGGTTCCGGGGGTGTTGTAGTACTGACTCACGCCGAGGGCCAGGCAGCTCTCGGGCATGCAGTTGCAGATGGCGAAGGTCTCGCCCTGGTGCAGGGTTGTGATCTGATGGACGCAGCCGCGCTCGTCGCACTTCTTGACCAGCGCCTTGGCCTCCTCCACGGTGCAGGGGCGGCCCTTGCCGGAGCGATTGAACATGTCGCCCACGTGGCCCATGAAGATGCAGAGGCCCTCGTCCATATCGCCGCTGCCCTCGCCCATCATTTTGCGCACACGGCGGCACTGGCAGGGCGTGATGCTGAGGTGCCCGTCGTTATCCTCGATATACTTGCTGACGCGCTCGTTATCGATGGCGGTGGTGCCGGCGGGGATGGCGCTTTCAACAGGGATGACGCGCATGATGCCCGCGCCCATGGGGGTGTTCGGCGCATGCTCGATCTGGCTCGTGGTGGCGTGCTGATGGAAGGCGTAGGCAATCTCGGGATGCTGGAGGCAGAACTTCTCGTTGATGAGCAGGAATTCAAAGATGCCGGGGGTGTAGGGCGGCAGGAGATAGATCTCCAGCCCCACCTTGGGGACGACGACCTGCACCACAAGGCCGATGTCGTAGATCTCATGCAGGACCTCGCGGGTGCGCTTGACGCTGAGACCCGCCTTGCGCGCGATGATGGGCACGAAGGCTGGCTTCATGTCGGTCAGGGCCAGCATAACGGTGATCTGCTCGTCCGTGATCCACTGCTCAAAGACCTTGTACTCCGCGCAGTCGGGGGTGATTTTGTAATGCCCGCCGTTGATTTTTTCGCACAGCTTGATCAGATTTTCTCTGACTGCCAAAGGGCTTCCCTCCTAAAATTATTTCAATTGCAAACAACGTTTGCAATCGAGGACCCGCATTTATCGCACGCGGCGGAGCGTACACGCCGCGTTTGGCCGATGCGAGGCCTCGCAAGGCTCGGCTCAGGGTGTTGTTGAGGCGGCAAAGCGGCCTCAACAACGATTTGAAATCCTGCCGCCGAAGGCCCTTGCCAGCAAGTGGTCTTCGCAATTGACGCAAGATTGTATCATCGGCCGCCGGTGTTCGCGGCCGGAATGATTTTCTGTTTTCCAGTTTATTCGTTTTCCCTGGAAAAGTCAAGAAAAGCCGTGAAAAAGCTACCTGTAAACGGGCATGGGCAGGGGCTTTTTCAAAACGACCTTCCCGAGGCAGAGGCAGGCGGCCTTCTCCGCCCGGCTGAGGGACAGGTTTTCGCGCTCCCGCCGGGGATTGGCACAGAGAAGATGCAATGTACCCTCGCTGTCCTCGCACCACTGTCGGCAGAGGATCCGGCCCCGGTACCAGAAGACGCCCGGCTGCAGCTCATCCGGAGCCTCGCTTCGGTCCACATATACGATCTCCCCCTGCCGGAGCCAGGGCTCCATGCAGTCGTTATCGAGGCGCAGGCAGAAGTCCGCGCCCGGAGGCGTTCTCTGCGTCCGCGGGACAAAGCTGTATTCCTCCGTCATATTCTCACCTTCTTTTTCTGCCTTTCACAATCGACCGTTCCAGCATACAGGCTTATCACACCGGGGTCAAGAAGAATCGCTTGAAATTTCTCCGGGAGGAGATATAATGACTATATGATGGCGAAACGCCGCAAGGCGTTCCGCCGAGCCGCCCTGCGGCTCAGCGCCGCAGATTGGCTGCGGCGCCCTATATTCATTGCAATGAGCATCGCGCGAATGATTATGAAATCATTCGCTGCCAAACTTGTCGTTTGGCGGCGAAATCAATCGAATCCTCGATTGATTTCACCGTGCGATGATCATTATAATGGGTAAAACGCAAGCGTTGGGAGGATTGTCATGATTCTTGTCATCTTTTCCGTGATTTCCGTCATCGCGGGAATCGTCTCGACCGCGCTGGGCCATACCCCCTGGCAGAGCGTGCTGGTATTCCTCGGGGCGTTTCTGGGGCTCAATCTTTTGTACGCGATCTTCTGGTTCGGCGTGTCCGCCACAGTGGACCGGAAGAAGCCCCTTGAGAAGATCCGCCCCATCTACCCCGAGGGCTGCATCTCTGTTGCGGGCTGGCTCTGTGCCTGGGCGGGCGTCCGCGCCGAGGTAAACGGGATGGAGAAGCTGCCGCAGGAGGGTCGCTTTCTCCTTGTGTGCAACCACCGCTCCATGTTCGACCCCATCGTGACGGAGTATGTGCTGCGCAAATACCGCCTCGCCTTTATCACCAAGCCCTCGAACCTGGAGATCCCGGGCATCAGCAGGCTGGCTGTGGGCGCGGGCTTTCTCGCCATCGACCGGGAGAACGACCGGGAGGCCCTCAAGACCATTCTGAAGGCCGCGGACTTTCTCAGGAAGGATCTCTGCAGCATGGTTGTCTACCCCGAGGGCACCCGCAGCAAGACCGGTGTGATGGGCCCCTTCCACGCGGGCAGCTTCAAGATCGCCCAGCGGGGCAATGTGCCGGTGGTCGTGGCGGCGATCCGGGGCACCGAGCAGGTACACAGGCACTTTCCCTTCCGTCCCACCCACGTGACTCTGGACATTCTGGACGTGATCCCCGCAGAGGAGGTCAAGGCCATAACCACCCAGGAGCTCTCCGCCCGGAGCCGCGCGCTTATTGAAAAGGATCTGGAGGAGGGCGCGGCATGAGAAAGGTCGCCCTTGTGACCGGCTCCTCCCGCGGCATCGGCAGAGCCTGCGCCGAGGCTCTGAGCGCGGCGGGCTTCGCCGTCTGTCTCAACTGCCTGGAGCGGGACGATCTCGCCGCCGCGCTCTGCGATTCGCTCCGCGCAAAGGGCGGGGACGCCATCTGGGTCAGGGCCGACGTGGCCGATCCCGACGCCGTGCGGGAGATGGTCGCGCGCGCGGAAAGGGAGCTCGGCAAAATCACGCTGCTTGTGAATAACGCCGGCATTGCGAAACAGCAGCTCTTTCAGGATATCGACCGCGCCACCTGGGACCGGGTCTTCGCGGTAAATCTCGGCGGCTGCTACAACACCATCCAGGCGGTGCTGCCCTCCATGCTGCACGAGCACGCCGGCGCCATCGTCAACATGAGCTCCGTATGGGGCAGGCACGGCGCCTCCTGCGAGGCGACCTATTCCGCCACGAAGCACGCCATCATCGGGCTCACGCGCTCCCTCGCGGCGGAGCTTGCCCCCAGCGGCATCCGGGTAAACGCGGTGGCCCCCGGCGTCATCGACACCGACATGGTGCAGGTCCTCGGGCAGGGCACCCTGGATATGCTCAGAGACGAGATCCCCCTGGGCCGCCTCGGACAGCCGGAGGAGATCGCCCGGGCGGTCCTGTACCTCGCGGAGGCGGCGTACGTCACCGGCCAGGTCCTGCACGTCGACGGCGGATTTCCGATCATATAGCTGATTGAATCCTCAAGACCGCAGGGGTCGATCCCCAGATCGACCCGCCGAGCAGCACACATTGCTGGATAACGGCGGGCCGATGAAGGCATCGGCCCCTACGGCTTTGTTTTTATCTTCCGGTACTCGCTCGGGAGCATGTGGTAGCGCTCGCGGAAGGCGGCGGAGAAGCGGCTCGGGCTGTCATAGCCTACAGCGGCGGCCACCTCGCCGATGCTCAGTTCCCCCTGCTGCAGCAATTCCGCCGCCTTTTCCATGCGGTGCTCCTTCATGTGGGAGGCGAGGGAGTCTCCGTACACCGCTTTGAACACGGCCTTGAGCGTGGTGGGATTCATGAGGCAGCGGCGGGAGAGCTCCTCAATGGTGACGCGCTCTTCGGGGTGCTGCAGGAGCTCATCGTGCATGCGGCGCACAGTGGCGGCCTGCTCCGGCGTAAAGGCCGCCGCATGCTCCTGCTCCTCCTCCCCGTATTCGGGACAGGAGATCTCCATGGTCTTCTCAATGACGCTGTGCAGGAGCTTTACCGTAGGGGTGTCGGCCGCGCGGTAGCAGACCTCCTTCCCCTCCCGGCGGCAGACGATGAGGCCCGCCTCTTTTAATAGGCGCAGGTGGTGGGAGACGGCAGGGCTCGAGAGCCCCGTGAGGGCGGAAATATTCAAAACGCACTCCTCACAGTGGCACAGAAGCCAGAAGATGCGCACGCGGCTCCCGTCGTCCAGGAGCTGAAAGATTTCCGCCACGGTGTCAAAGCCGCCCCCTTTCGCGAGGGCGCTTTTCAGGATCGCCGCCCGCCGGATGTTCCCGTGGTTGTGGGGCATGAGTTCTATGTTCATGTTCTCCTCCGATGCGCCCGTTTGGCAATGCTTTTCTCCCTTTCGGCAGGGATCGCGCCCCGGGCGTTGACTTTTTATCTCGGCAAGGATTATACTCCGCTCAGAAAGATTAAACAACTACTTAATTGAAGCGGAGGAACAGCCATATGAAAAAGAGCTACAAGATTGAAGTAGACTGCGCCAACTGCGCCAATCTCATGGAGCAGGCCGCGAAGAAGACCCCCGGCGTGAAGGACGCGGCGGTGAGCTTCATGGCGCTCAAGATGACGGTAGAGTTTGAGGACGGAGCCGAGCCCGCCGCCGTGATGAAGGACGTGCTGAAGGCCTGCCGCAAGGTGGAGCCCGACTGCGAGATCTTCATGTGATCGACAAGAGCAGCCGCAAAGGGAGTTTCCGCCGCCGGCGCGGCGGGCCGTTTCCCTCTGCGGCTGTCGTTTTTGGAGTAATAAGCTATGAACAAAAAGCAGAAAAAGGTCCTGTACCGCATCCTGATCGCCGCGGCGCTGCTGGTGCTGGCGAACGTGCTGCCCCTCCCCTTCCCGGCGTCCTGCATCCTGTATGCCGTCTCCTACCTCACCATCGGCTGGGACATCCTGCGCAAGGCGGCTCTCGGCATTGCGAACCGACAGGTCTTCGATGAGAACTTCCTCATGGCGGTGGCAACCCTCGGCGCCATCGCCCTCGCCGTCGCGGACCGGAGCGGGGATTTTAACGAGGCCGTGGCTGTTATGCTCTTCTACCAGATCGGTGAGCTCTTCCAGAGCATCGCCGTGGGCAAGAGCAGGCGCAGCATTGCCTCCCTCATGGACATCCGCCCGGACTGTGCCAACCTGGAAACGGACGGCGGCATCGTGGAGACGGACCCGGAGGAGGTCCCGGTCGGGAGCGTCATTGTCGTTCAGCCCGGGGAGCGCATCCCCATTGACGGCACGGTGATCGAGGGCAGCTCCGGTATCGACACCGCGGCTCTCACCGGTGAGAGCGTCCCCCGGGATGTGACCGTCGGGGACGAGGTAATCAGCGGCTGCATCAATTTGAGCGGCGTGCTGCGGGTGCGGACGACCCGGGAGTTCGGCGAATCCACCGTGAGCAAGATCCTGGAGCTGGTGGAAAACTCCAGCTCCCGCAAGTCCAGATCCGAAAATTTCATCTCCAAATTCGCGCGCATCTACACCCCCGCCGTGTGCTGCAGCGCGCTGGCCCTGGCGCTTCTGCCGCCGCTTGCGCGTCTCATGCTGGGGATGGCCCCGGCCTTCGGCACCTGGGCCTACCGGGCGCTCACCTTCCTTGTCATCAGCTGCCCCTGCGCGCTCGTGATTTCCATTCCGCTGAGTTTCTTCGCGGGTCTCGGCGGGGCGAGCCGCGAGGGTATCCTGATCAAGGGTTCCAACTATCTCGAAACCCTCTCCAAGGTCAAGACCGTGGTGTTTGACAAGACCGGCACCATCACGAAGGGCGTCTTCGAGGTCAGCGGCGTGCACCACCACGAGGGAAAGGACGAGGAGCTCATCGAATACGCGGCCCACGCCGAGTGCGCCTCCTCCCACCCCATCAGCCAGAGCCTGCGCCGCCACTACGGAAAAGAGCCGGACCGCAGCCGCGTGCGCGACATTGAGGAGATCAGCGGCCACGGCGTCACCGCCACGGTGGATAACGTCTCTGTCGCCGCCGGGAACGACAAGCTCATGCGCCGTCTCGGGGTGGAGTACATCCCCTGCCACAGCGCCGGGACCGTGATCCACGTGGCCCTCGACGGCAAATATGCGGGACACATCCTCATCTCCGATGTGGAGAAGGAGAATATCTGCGAGGCTCTCAAGGCGCTGCGCGAGGCGGGCGTGGAGAAGACCGTGATGCTCACGGGCGACGTGGAGAGCGCGGCGAAGCAGGTGGCGGAGCATGTGGGCGTGGACGAGTACCACAGCGAGCTGCTGCCCGGCGACAAGGTGGAGAAGGTGGAGGCGATGCTCCGGGAGCTGGGCTCCGGCAAGCTCGCCTTCGTGGGGGACGGCATCAACGACGCGCCCGTCCTCTCCCGGGCGGACATCGGCATCGCCATGGGAGCGCTGGGCTCCGACGCCGCGATTGAGGCGGCGGACGTGGTGCTCATGGACGACAACCCGATGAAGATCGCCCGGGCCATCAAAATCTCCCGCAAGTGCCTTCGGATCGTGTATGAGAACATCGTGTTCGCCATCGCGGTCAAGCTCGGATGCCTGCTCCTGGGCGCGCTGGGCTTCGCCGGGATGTGGGCCGCCATCTTCGCCGACGTGGGCGTGATGGTCCTCGCGGTGCTCAACGCGATGCGGGCGCTGAAAACGAGATAAAGAATCCCAAAACGATTTATCCCCCGGGACGGCCGTCCCGGGGGATCGATTTACAGTACGATATGAATGACGCCGTAGGTCACAAGGGTCATGATCGCCGCGGCGATGCAGACGCCCAGCATGATCACCGGCACGGCCTTGGCGGTCCGCAGATCCAGCAGCGCCGCAATCAGCGCGCCGGTCCAGGCGCCGGTGCCCGGCAGGGGGATCGCCACGAAGAGGAGCAGGCCCCAGGGGCCGTATTTCTGCACGGTCTCTCCCTTGAAGTTCGCGCGGGTTTCAAGCTTGGTCACCAGCGCGTCGAGCCTCGGCAGGTTCCTGCGCATCCAGTCAAAGATGCGCTTGATATACACGATGATGAAGGGCACCGGGATCATATTCCCCAGCAGCGCGGCCATCAGCGCGAGCGGGTATTCCAGCCCCAGCGCAATCCCATACGGGAGGCCGATGCGCAGCTCCCCCACAGGGAGCATCGAGAGGAAAAAGGTCGCGCAGATCTTGCCGGCATCCGTGCCGGTCAGCCAGTCAATCATAGAGTCACTCCGTCTTTTCCGGGAAAGCGGCGCTTTCGCAGAAGCATGATAACAGTTATTTATTATACCATACGTGTCGGAAACATACAAGTATAAAAAGAATCATCCGGGAAAAGGCGACAATCCCGCCGTATCAGTTTCGGGCTTTCCTCCGCAGCAGGGCGGCCGGCAGCTCCAGGCGGCCGAAGATCTCATACAGGACGACGGCGGTGACAAGCGACAGCGCCGTCCCCAGCGCCAGCATCGCCGTGCCGGGGAGCGGCAGCTCCAGGCGGATCAGCAGCTCAAAAATCGTCCAGTGCAGCATATAGAGCATAAAGGTGCTGCCGGACAGATAGGCGGCGGCGCGGTTTCTCTCCCGTCCGCCCGCAAAGCACCGGACGCCCGCGCAAAGGGCAAGCCAGAGCAGGAGGAAGGGCACGATGCCGTAGGCCTCGTTTCTCACAAAGGAGTAGCCGACCAGCGCGAGGAGCGAGCCCGCAAAAAGAAGGGGCGCCGCCTTTGCGTCGAGACTCCCATAGAAGTAGTAGCCCAGAACGCCGAGGGCAAACACAAAGCCGAGCCCGCCGCCGCGGCCGCCGATCAAATACTCGTAGGGCAGCAGCACCAGCAGCCCGAGGAGCGCCATGTCCCCGAGGCCCAGCCGCTCCCTGTTGCGGACGGCAAGAAAGAGGCGCGCAAAGATCAGATAGAAATACCACTCGAGCGACAGGGTCCACAGCGGTTTCCCGGACCCGAAGGCGAGCATCTGCACACCGGGCAGGCGATTGACCGCCGTCCACTGCAGCAGGAGGAGATTCCCGAGGAAGGTTTTTAAATCCCAGGTGTCATAGTATCTGTACTGCCCGGGGTTCAGGCGGATCGACAGGGCGTCGAGCGCCGCGATCAGCAGGAGCGCCGGAACGTATTCCTTCATGATCCGCGCGAGCTTGTGGCGGAAGAAGGCGCCGAAGCGGTAATCCCCCCGGGCGTTTCGCCCCTCCAGTGAGCAGGCTGTCAGAAAGCCGGAGAGCAGGAAAAAGATCACGACGCCCAGATCCTGCAGCAGCGGGAAGCGGTCGCCCGTCGAGAAAACCGTGAGATCCGTGAGAAAAAAACCGTGTCCGAACAGGACCATTCCCGCCGCCGTCAGGCGGACCGCATCCAGAAAGGTCTTTTGTCCGCCGCTGAGAGGCGGTCTGCCGCCGGTGCGAATATCCTCCATGCGTCAGCAGTTGAGCAGCGCAGCCGCGGCAGAGCCCGGCAGCGTCGTCTCCTGGCCGACGTGCAGTTCAAAGGCGATGCCGCGCTTCTCCGTGCCGTAGAGCTGCAGGAGCCGCTCCAGCTCCGGGCGGTAGCAGCGGCCCTTCTGGACGAGGGACCCCTCCGCCAGCATGCAGATGGGCTTGTCCCGCCCGCCGATAAGCTCGGCGAGGGCCAGAAGGTTCACGCACATGCACCGCGCCGAGCGGTGGAAGAGCGCGAGACTCAGGGTCCGGGCAAAGCTGTGGTCGTCCTCGTTCCCGCCGAGGATGTCGAAGCCCTCGCCGCAGGCCCAGGCGTCGATGACGGCGGAGTCGAACACGGGAAGCTCCCGCACCTTTGCGGCGCAGTCGTCGCTCAGAAGCCCCTCGTCCGCGGCGGCGCTGAGCATGAGGTGGCAGATCTCGCCGAGATAGACACCCGCCGTCAGCTTTTCAAAATGCTTCTGGCCGGGGTTGTGGCTCTCCTCATCGAGCATGCGGTCGAAGTCGCCGCCCTTGATGCCGTCATACTTGCCGGACTCCAGATTGACGATCATGCCGCGATCGCCGCTCAGCCCCAGCTTGCCGATGGCGGAGACGGGCAGGGACACGCAGGTATTGGTGCCGGTGCCGCTGACCTGGCCGATAAAACCGCCGTACTTGGATTTGTCCAGTCCAGCCGCCATGCCGAGCAGCACCGCCACGGTGTCGTTGAGGATGACGATGCGCTTTCCGGTGATGCCGCGGCGCGCAAGCTCCGCGAGCAGGGACGCGCCGATGAGCTGCCCCTCGCAGCCGGTGACCACGACTTCCTTGTCGATGGTGATGACGCGCCCGTCCATCTCCGGGGTGATGGTGGCGGCGTAAGAGAAGCAGAAGCCGATCATGTCCGCCCGGTCCATGAGCGGCTCGATGGCGTCCGCCGTGAAGCGGATGAACTCCTCCCAGGTGCAGGGAGCCTCGGTACCCGGCATCTTGCGCTTGATCATGTCGGAGACCGTGCAGCCGGCGGGCTGGAAGCGCACGAGGGCGCTGCGGAAATTGGTGCCGCCTGCGTCGATGACCGCGGCGCTTACGCCGGGCTGCAGCTCGCCGTCGTTGGAGAGATAGGTGGGGATCATATCCATGGAGCAGGCCTCCCCCTGGAGGCCGCTGCGCATCTCGGTGAGCATCCTGTAGATGCACATGTCGGGGTCGACGCTCTCAGGCGTCATGCCGTGGGCTTCCAGAAAGCGGAGCGCTGATTCATTGATAGTCATGGCAGTATTCCTTCCGTTAAAAGAGGCTGTGAAAAAAGAGGAGACGTATTCCCCGTGCCGCAGGGGTCGATCCCCGGATCGCCCCGAAAATGCAGGAAGCGCAGGTTTTCGGGCCGATGAGGGCCCCTGCGGGAGAGAACGGACTTCTTTCACAGCCACTTGATTTTTTGTGGGATGCGGATTATTTCTCCTTTACGGATTCCAGAAGACCGGCCGCGAGGCCCGCGACGCCCTGGATCTCGCTCGGGATGATGATCTTGGTTGCCTGGCCGTTGGCGGCGCTGGCAAAGGCCTCCATGGCCTTGAGCTTGATGACGGCCTCGGAGGGCGCGGCCTCGTTGATGAGACGGATGCCTTCGGCGGTCGCTGTCTGCACCTTGAGGATGGCTTCCGCCTGGCCTTCGGCCTCCAGGATCTGCTGCTGCTTCTTGGCGTCGGCCCGCAGGATGGCGGATTCCTTCTCGCCTTCGGCCTCCAGGATGGCGGCCCGCTTCTCGCCCTCGGCGCGGAGGATGGCTTCGCGGCGTTCGCGCTCGGCCTTCATCTGCTTCTCCATGGCGTTCTGGATCTCCTTGGGCGGCAGGATGTTCTTCAGCTCCACGCGGTTGACCTTGATGCCCCAGGGGTCGGTGGCCTCGTCCAGGATGGAGCGCATCTTGGAGTTGATGATGTCGCGGCTGGTCAGGCACTGGTCCAGCTCCAGCTCACCGATGATGTTTCGCAGGGTGGTGGCGGAGAGGTTCTCGATGGCGAGCATGGGCTGCTCGATACCGTAGGTGTAGAGGCGGGGGTCGGTGATTTGGAAGTATACGACGGTGTCGATCTGCATGGTGACGTTATCCTTCGTGATCACGGGCTGGGGCGGGAAGTCCGCCACCTGCTCCTTCAGGGAGACGACCTTGGCGATGCGCTCCACGAAGGGGAGTTTGAAGTGGATGCCGACGTTCCAGGTAGTCTTGTACGCGCCGAGGAATTCGATCACGTAGGCGCGGGCCTGCTGTACGATGCGGATGCAGCGCACGGCGATGATGATGACCAGAAGCAGGATAACAGCGAAGAGAATGACAGAGCTCATTTTGCAGCCTCCTTTTTTAATTCGATTGCAAACACGGTCTGCAATCGCGGAACTCGCATTTATCGCACACAGCGGTGCGTGATCCGCCGCGTTTGGTCGACGCGAGAGTTCGCTTTGCTCACTGACGGTGTTTCTGAGGCGGCAAAGCTGCCCCAAAAACGATTTGCGTAATTTGTACTCAGGGTTCCTTTTCCTCAACAATCAGCTTGACGCCTTCTATGCGCAGTACGCGCAGGACAACTCCCTTCGGGGCCTTACCGTCAGCCGCGGCCATGCGCGCGGTCCAGGTCTTGCCGCCGACCGACACGGTGCCGGTGCCGAGTACGTTGTCGATCGCCTCCGTCACCACGCAGTCCTTGCCGATGACCATATCGGCGTTGGTGGGGACGGCGCGGCCGTTGACGTATTTTTTCGCAAGGGGCCGCGTGAGCAGCAGCGTCACGATGGAGATGAGGAAAAACCAGACAATCTGCAGCCAGAGCGGCGCGCCCAGCATGGCCGAAATCATCGCAGCCAGCGCTCCGAGCGCGAACCAGATCGAAACAAGCCCCGGCGCGAGTCCCTCCACAATCAGCAGCACAACCGTCGCGGCAAGCCACAGGACGGCCATGCCGGATCCGAGTATTCCAAAGTTCATGGCTTCTCCTTTCTGCGGGAAAACGCCCCCGCGTTCTATCTGTGTGAAGCGTCTGGGGAACGGCAGGAACGCCTGACGATGTCCCGCCATCGTATCGCCATCATTATAGTATGCCGCGCGGAAATCCGCAAGTGGGATTGCGTTCCCGTTATTGAATTTTCGGTGAACTTGTGAAAAGCCCCTTTACTTTTCCAGTGTAATGATGTAAAGTGTGAAGGGAATAGAAAATGCTGCCAGTTGCTCCCACAGCCGGCAGACGGAGGTAAACATGAACAAGCATATCCGGAAGCCCCGCAACGAAAAGCTGTATGAGGCGATCCTGAAGCTCGAGACGATGGATGAGTGCATGCGCTTTTTTGACGACCTGTGCACCGTGTCGGAGCTCATGGCCATGGAGCAGCGCTACCAGGTCGCTGCCTGTCTGAACGACGGGATGATCTACAATGATATTCTGGCGCAGACCGGCGCCTCCAGCGCCACGATCAGCCGCGTCAACCGCTCTCTGCAGTACGGCAGGGGCGGCTACGCCGTGGTGTTTGACCGTCTGCGGGAGAAGGATTCGTGAACTGCTATGACGCTCTCGCCCCCTGGTATGACAGTCTGACGGGGGACGTGCCCTACAGTGCCATCGCGGATCTCTATGAAGCGGAATTCTCCGCAAAGGGCGGGGAGTTCCGCCTGCTGCTGGATCTCTGCTGCGGCACGGGCTCCATGACCTGGGAACTGGCGCGCCGCGGGTATGAGATGGTTGCGGCGGACCGCTCAGTGGAGATGCTGATGCAGGCCCGGGAAAAGCAGGAGACGTGCCGTGTGCAGCCTCTTTTTCTCTGCCAGGCGGCGGAGGAGCTGGATCTCTACGGGACGGTGGACGCCGCGGTGTGCTGCCTGGACGGGTTCAACTACATCGCCTTTGACGCCCTGCGGGAGGTCTTCCGCAGGCTGCGTCTCTTTGTGCGGCCCGGCGGGCTCCTTATCTTCGATGTGCGGACGCCGGACTTTCTCCGCGCTCTGGACGGGCAGGTCTTTGTGGACGAGACGGAGGACGTGCTCTGTCTCTGGCGCGCGGATTTTGACGAAGAGCTCCGGGCGCTTATCTACGGCATGGACCTCTTTACGCGCCGGGGGCGCCTCTGGGAGCGCAGCGGTGAAGAGCATATCGAATACGCCCACGAACCGGAGGCCCTGCGCGAGGCTCTCGAAGAAGCCGGATTCGGCGGCGTCCGCCTCCGGCAGGACGGGCCCCAGGGCGACGCGGGCAGACTGTATATCATTGCGGAAAGGCTTTAAATATGGATAGAATTATCAGAGCGACGACGGCGGACGGCTCTGTCAAAATGGCGGTCATTACGGCAAGGGACACTGTGGAGCGGGCAAGGCAGATCCACGATCTCAGCCCCACGGCCTGCGCCGCCCTCGGGAGGACCCTCTGCGGCGCTTCTCTGCTGGGGCAGGCCATGAAAGAGGAAAAGGCCAGCCTCACCATCCGCATCAGCGGCGGCGGTCCCATCGGGAGCGTTGTGGCGGTCTCGGACCATGATGGCAATGTGCGCGGCTACGTGGAGAATCCGCATGTCGATCTGCCCCTCAGATCCGACGGAAAGCTCAACGTGGGCGGTGCGGTCGGCCGGGACGGCATGCTCACGGTCAGCCGGGATATCGGCCTGCGCGAGCCCTATATCGGCTCCGTGGAACTCGTGAGCGGCGAGATCGCGGAGGATCTCAGCTCTTACCTGCTGGAGAGCGAGCAGGTCCCCTCCGCCTGCGCCCTCGGGGTGCTGGTGGACACGGACAGGACCATCCGGGCGGCGGGCGGTTTTCTCGTGCAGCTCATGCCCGGGGCCGACGAGACGTGCATCGAAAAGCTGGAGGAGAACATCCTTCTGATGGATCAGCTCACCACCGTCCTGGACGAGGACGGCGCGGACGCGGTCTTCGCACAGGTCCTGAAGGGCTTCGACTGGCACAGCGTCGGCGAGTACCCGGTGGAGTACCGCTGCTATTGCAGCCGCGGGCGGGTGGAGTCCGCCCTCTCAGTCATCGACGAGAGCGAGCTTGCGGAGATGATCGCCGAGGGGAAGGACATCTCCGTCTCCTGCCAGTTCTGCGACCGGGTATACGCCTTCTCCCCCGATGCGCTCAGATCCGTGCTGGAGGCCAAAAAGAAAAAACAAAATTCCGAAAATGCCCCTTGACAAATCCGGGATTATTTAGTATTATTACAAAGCTGTGACGCGGGAGCATAGCTCAGCTGGTTAGAGCACCTGCCTTACAAGCAG
>CAMHEN010000004.1 GCA_946184165.1 uncultured Clostridia bacterium
CCCGAGACGCAGATCTCCGTCCATGTGGCCTGGGGCTTCCGCAAGCAGAACACCGCCGTGATGATCGGCAAGTCCATCATCAACAAGGGCTCCAGCGTGGACATCGGCGAGCTCTGCCTGCAGTACGGCGGCGGCGGACACCGCAACGCCGGCACCTGCCAGCTCGACAACGACGTGGTCGACGAAAAGCTGCCCGATATCATCCGCGCGCTCAACGCCTGAGCCGGCGGTTTTGGTTTACATAACTTATAACAATAACGGAAAGGGAGCGTGTCAACATGGTCATTCCGACAGTGCATTTTCACAGTGATTACAGCCGCATCCCCCTGCGTATCGCCAAGGGCCACTTTGCAACGAATCACAGCCACATCAATTACTATATCGACATGACCTATACCAAGCACCGTCTTGCCGAGGCACGGCAGGCCGCGGAGGAGCTGGTCATTCAGATGGACCGCAACGCCATTATCGACACGGTGCTCTGTCTTGACGGGACAGAGGTGCTGGGCGCCTGCCTTGCCGAAGCCATGACCGCCGCCGGCATCCGCACCTCGAATGAGCACAATACCATGTACGTCATCACGCCGGAGTATACCTCCGCAGGCCAGATGATCTTCCGTGAGAACACCGCACACCTGATCCGCAACCGCCGCGTCATCGTGCTGGCCGCCTCCGTCACCACCGGCGGCACCGTCCAGTCCGCGATCCAGACGATCCACTACTACGGCGGCGCCTGCCTCGGTGCGTACAGCATCTTCTCCTGCCTGGATGAGTGCGAAGGTTTCCCCATCAAGTCGATCTTCCGCTCCTCGCAGCTTGAGAGCTACCAGTGCGTGCCCGCCAGCCAGTGCCCCCAGTGCAAGGCCGGCGTGAAGCTGGACGCGCTGGTCAACAGCTACGGCATATCCAGCTTCTGATCCGGCTCTTTCCGGAACGCCGGAATTATGTGAAGAATTCTTAAAGGCACCGTCCCCTTCTGGACAGGGGCCTGTCGGCGTGCTATTATCCGGACAGACTCGGACGAGTAAAAATGACAGGAGGAATTACCATGAGTGATATCAGCAAACTGAACGACAACGATCTGGGCGAGGTCGCAGGCGGCCGCCAAAGCGATTTGAGCATTGCCTACGAAGTGATCGATGGGAAGTGGGGCAACGGCCAGGACCGCATCAACAAGCTGCGCGCCGCGGGCTATGATCCCAATGCTGTCCAGCAGCTTGTGAACAGTCTGCTCAAGCAGCAGAAGCCCGTCACCTACAGAGATCCTTATCTCGGCTGATTGTCAAACCGGGGACTCCGCGAATCGGGCAGGAGGCTGAATGAGCCCCGACCTCTCACATTGCCGTGTGTACCGTTCGGTACACACGGCACTTCAATCGCATAAGTGCAGAAACTCGTACCGGTCAAGGATACTGCAGTATCCTTGACCGGTACGAGTTTTTTGCCGGATATGGCCATATTGACGCCGGCAGGCTTTTCGGGTCGGCCAGGCCGTGCGGGAACGAGGCTTGTTATGCCGCCGCTTCCAGCGCGTCCTCGGGCTGGATGGAGCTGAGGATCAGGAAGGCCAGGGTCTGGGTGTCCTCCTCCGAGGTGACGGGGTAGATCGTGATCGTCACGATGTTGCCCGCATCCGTCAGGAGGGCGAGGCACCAATAGACGGCTTCGTCATTGTCCTCATCGGGGAGCAGGTACTCGACAGCCGAGAGGCCATTCAGGGTCACGATCTCGACCCCGTCGATCTCCTCGGCGATCATGTCCTTCGCAAGCTCCTCCAGGTCGTCCCAGTCGCTTTCGTCATAGGTGACGACCACGTACTCATCGTTCTCCGTGCCATAGTAGCCGATGAAGCCATCCTCCTTGTCCCCTTCTTCCAGCATGTCCGTAAACTCGTCGGGGAGCCAGAAGGTCAGGGCGATTTCATCAAAGGTGACGAAGCGGCCGCTGACGTCGGCTTCCTTGATGGCATCCTTCACATCAGACCAGAGATATTCCTTTACTTCCTCACCCGCCGCGGCGGTCTTCTGTTTTGCCGCCATGGCAGAAACAGGGATGCTGCAGAGAATGCACAGCACGAGCATGAACGCGATCAGTTTTTTCATCATATTCCTCCTCTTTTCATTCCGCATTGCTCTTACTCGATAGGAAGGGCGGATTCTTTGCCCTCCCCCATGTTAGATTATACCTGATTCAGCAGGAATTGCAACTGCAAAATAAAAGCAATTCTCCGTCTTCCGGCGGCGGGCCCCGCATTACACGGCAAAACCGAGGGGCAGAGCTTAAAAACGCGGCGGCTATGTGCTCCTGATCTAAAGCTGCACCCGGCCGCTCCTCGATCTGGAGACCGTCTTCGCCGGTATGAAAAGGACCGCGGACGAATAAGTCCCTGTTATTCCCGGAAGCATAGAATATTTATATTGAGGCAGGCGCAGTTTTGTGATAATATTAAGATATATTCACATATCTTATTGTGGATTATGGAGTCTGGGCCCGGAGCTTCGATAAGGCGGTCATCGTCCGGGTCGCGCCTCTGGTCTTTATCTTTATGGCGGCCATGACCCCGGCCCGGCGGCTCAATGATAACCGGGAGGACCATCCCCGCCGCGATGGCTTCAAGCGGGCCGACGGCCTCATGTGCGGGCGCAAAATGCAGCTCAAGGGCATGGGCGCCGCCGTCCGGGATTAAGCGAAGAGGACTGCGGCATAACGAAAAAGCGCGCAGCTCTCAGGGATCGATCCCGGATCGCCCTTTTGCCCGCGACAATAATAAATTCCCGGACAAATGCGTGAAACAGCACACATTTGTCCGGGAATCGCGCCGAAGGGACGGCTGCATCGGCGGGCCGATGAGGGCTGTCAGCCCCTGCAGTCGACCCTTTGCCGCCTCTTTCTGTCCTTTTCTATCGCTGCTCCGT
This sequence comes from uncultured Clostridia bacterium, assembly GCA_946184165.1. Lineage (GTDB taxonomy): Bacteria > Bacillota > Clostridia > Oscillospirales > Oscillospiraceae > Limivicinus. The sequence goes on from CAMHEN010000004.1 coordinate 2,916, forward strand.
GAGGGTGATGACGATACTGTCGTCCTCCAATCTGAGATCGGCGTGGTACCAGGGCGGGCCGACGGTGTTGTCCATCGTGCAGCCGTCCTCCCGCTCCTCAAGCTGAAAGCCCCGCTTGTCCGCATAGGCCCCGCGAATGCTCTCCCGCGCCTCCGGGTAGACCGCCTCCCCGTCCGTCGGGATGGTGACCGTGATCTGATAGACCCGGAACTTTGCCATATCAAAGGCGATCTCCGCCTCCCGGCCGAAGAGCTCGACATCGTGATACGCATAGCTGAGGTGCTGGCTGCGCCGGTCCGCCCGGCGCTCATCCGGCAGGCCGTAGTGCAGGAGCACCATGGAGGTCGGCGCACGGGTCTTCACCCGGTTTCCTATGATCCCGCAGCAGTCCTTTCCCGTGTATCGGAAGCTGAGACCCGTCTGCAAGAGAAGGGCCAGGGCAATGAGCATGATGATGCGGTTTTTTGTCTTACGCAGCATGGTTTTTCCTCCTGCGTTTTGATGGAGCATATCCGATCCCGGATACTTCATTTGAGTTTAGTATGATCCGGGGATCCTGTCAATCCGTTTTTACGATTTATTTCCCTGCAGCTTTAAGAAAAAGGAGGGTGCACTTGATGAACAGCCGCGGGCTTGTCAGCGTGATCATACCCGTTTACAATGTGCGCCCTTATCTGGAAGAGGCACTGGACAGTGTTTTGCGCCAGAGCCACCGGAATCTCGAGATCCTCCTGATCGACGACGGCTCCACGGACGGGTCAGGCGAACTGTGCGATGTATACGCGAAAAAGGATGGGCGGGTCCATGTGCTTCACCGCATCCACAAGGGGCTCAGCGCCGCGCGCAACGCAGGGCTGGACGCGATGACCGGGGACGCCGTCGCCTTTCTCGACGCGGACGACGCATATGCCCCCGGCTTTGTCGAAGAAACCGTCTCCGCCATGGCGCGGGAGGGGGCAGATCTTGTGATCTGCCGCTTCACCTCTCACCCGGAGGCCGGTCCCCTGCGCCTTGAAGGCAGCGAGAAGCCATCGCCATCCATCGCAACCGGGAACTATGACAGGCCAGGCATTCTGCGTGCTCTCGCTGACGGGACAGTCAATATCAGCGTCTGGAACAAGCTCTACGCCCGGGAGCTGTGGAAGACGGTCCGCTTCCCTGAGGGGCATGTCTATGAAGATGTGGACGTCGCCTTCGGTATCTTCAGTCTCTGCCGCAGCACCGTCGTGCTGGATCGGCCCCTGGTCCTGCACCGCAGACGCGCGGGCAGCATCTCAGGCACCTGCTCGGAGGAGAACATCCGGGACAGGGACCTTGCCGACTCCCATTTTGCCGCCTTCCTGGAGCAGCACACGCCGGAGCTCTTCACCCCCGGGCAGCTTGAACACTATCGCCGTACCCGGCTCAAGCGGATGCTCCAGTACTATCTGGGCTATATTGCAAGCGCAAAAAAGCCGAAGAATCCCTTCGCCCGGGAGCTGCGGGAACGGATTCTGGACTACGCGAAGACAGCGGAGCTGCGCGGCTGCCCCCTCCGCGCGCGGGCGGTCTATCACGTGCTGCGCATCTGTCCGGTGCTTCTGATGATCTACCCCCTGTACCGCAGCGTCCGCCATGTGCTTCACCGGCTGTGACGCCGGAGGGAGGCGTTCAGCCGTCGGCTGCGCACGGATTCGGCAGGTGCTCCGGATTCGGGCGCGCCGGAGCTCTATTCCTTCTCGCGTCCCCTGCCCGCGGAGATGTTTGCGCAGCAGATCCTCGACCGGGAATACAGCCCGAGGGCGGAAGCGCCTTGTCTGATCCTTTTTTTCAGAAAGTCGACATTGTCTGCTTCTTTATGAAAACCAGTATGACTTGAATTTTACTGTGAAAGCGCTGCTTCCACAGTAAATATTTGATTCAAGCGCCTGTTTCTCGCCCCTGGCGGGGCAACCGAAACAGATGCGCGAAAATTCCCATGCGCACATGCTTTCATACGGCGTGGAGCGATTTACGGCGCATGGGAATTTGCTGGAAATCCATAGTCAGCTTTCTGTCAGGGAGCAGTATTAAGAGCATAACAGAACCCAGGCGAAATCCGCAGCAGTACGGATTCGCCCGGGTTTTTCAATTTCTCGGAGCTTTTATGCTGCCGCATTCGCCTGTTCTTTCATACCCTTTTGGAGACTGAACACACCATAATACAGCTTAACAGAACAAAGAGGCCGCTCTCCCTATTTTGGCTCTTCAGCAATTGCGGGAAGCTACCGTTGGCACAGCTTTCGGACGGTCTTCTCGATGATGCGGCCGTTGATGGGAAGAAAGAAGCCCGCCACCGGACCGACAAGGAACATGCAGATCAGCGTCCCGACGCCGGCCTTTCCGCCGAGCAGCACGCCAAAAAGCAGAAAGCACCCGTCAACCCCGACACGGGTGAGGCTGAAGCGCCAGCGGGCCTTGTCGCTGAGGACAACAGCCACGAGGTCGTTGGGCCCGGTCCCGGCATCCGAGCGGATCACGATGGTCATGCCATAGGCGAGGATCACGCAGCCCGACACCAGCATCAGCACCCGGATGGGCAGGGGCGCCCCCGCAAGGGGCTTCTCCAGCAGGGCCGTAAAAACGTCGATGATCGGCCCGCCGAAGATCATGCAGAGGGCCGTGCCAATCTTGAGATAGCTCCGGTCCACGATAAGCAGGACCAGCACGATCAGAAGACTCACCGCCACGTGGACGCGGCCGTGGGTCAGCAGGGCAAGGCCGGTCAGCCGGACAAGACTCCGGTACAGGCCCTGCACCAGCACGTTGAAGGGGTCTGAGCCCAGGTCCGAGAGCAGAAAGAGCGTCACCCCCAGGTGGGCGATGCAGAGCCCCAGCATCAGAATCACGATGCGGACAGTGTATTCACGCAGACTTTTTTTCATAGGCGTTCAGAGTCCTTTCCTCTTTTGCAGCAGCGGCCGAGCCGCGCTTTTCTACAGCATCTCCCGTGCCTGGAGGGAGCGGCGGTATTCGGTGGGGGTTGTGCCGTGGACCTTCTTAAAGGTGCGGGTGTAGTAGTTTGCATCGGAGAAGCCGCAGCGCTCCGCGATTTCCGGCATGCTCAGCGAAGTGCCGCTCAGGAGCTTCAGAGAGCGGCGCACGCGGGTAAGATTGATATAGTCCGTGACAGTCATGCCAACCTCCTTATGAAAGCGGGTCGAGAGATAGTTTTTGTTCACGGCATACTTGTTGGCGAGACTCTCAAGCGTCACAGGCTCCATATAGTGGAAGTCCACGAAGTTCAGCACACCCCGCACGATGCCTGAATAACGCTCTCGCGAATAGGTCTGTACCAGCAGGCAGTAATGCCGGATCATGCGCGGCACCAGGGCCGAGACCTGGGCCTCGTTCTCCGCCCCCTCGATCTCACGCAGCAGTTCCCCGCTCAGTCCGTCGATATACAGCGGGTGCACCTCCGCCTGCTGCACGGCCTTGCGCATGGCAGTGCTCGCGGCGATGACCATGTCCTTGGCGTTGCGCAGGGGATCGTCCACCCGGGTGTCAAGGGCATAGCCCATAAACAGGTTCTGCTGATGTGTGGCCTCGGAGATATCCCCGCGGCGAATGGCGTCGAGCATCTTGGTCTCGGTGGCGTAGCGCTCCTCGATGGCGGTGAAGGGGATAGCGGAGAGGGCGACGGAGGGCTTCTCCTTGACGCGCTCCGGCCGGTCATAGCGCACATTGTTCACGATCACGTCGGGGTTCCCCAGATAGCGGGAGAGGAAGGTGGAGAACATCTGCTGCCATCCGATCACGTCCCCCACCACGGGCACGCGCTTAAATAGCCAGCGGATGGCCTCGATGGCGCTGTCCGAAAGAGTGTTCTGCCGGAGCAGCTCCCGGAAGTTTTCCTCACTGTAGTGGCGGTAGAGAAAAGGGCCAACGAAGTAGAAGCCGCCCCCCTCGTCCTCCCGCGCGGGGAAGACCAGATAGTGCAGGCCGAACTCGTCCTTATAGTCGATGACGCCTTCCTGCGGTACAAGCGCCATCACCGAAACAACCTTGGCGGCGTAGTCATAATTCTCATAGAGCTGGGAGCGGAACTGATAGTCCAGCGCCGACGCCTCCGGCGCCGTACAGTCGGCGGGCAGCAGCAGGAACTGCACCCGGGACGCGCTGCAGATATCGCGCAGGACATCCCGTATATCCATGACGACCATAACAAATCGACCTGCTTTCCAACGCAAATGTTCGGATTGTGAAAGAAAAAACGGCTTTTGCCCCGAAACAAAGTGAATTTCATGCTTATTGTATCATGAAATTCACAATAATGCAACAAGATGTGAAAATTGTGCTAAAAGAAGTGAAGTGCGTCAATTGGAGTCCGGGGCATCTTCGTGTAGAATAAGGTCAGTGAAATTCGGTCCCCGGCAGAGCAATCAAGACTACCCTACGAGGAGGAAGAATATGGAGAAGGAACCCATCATCGAAGTCCGGCATATGGTCAAGAACTTCGGACCTACCCGGGCGCTCCGTGATGTGGACGTCAGCTTCTACCGCGGTGAGATCCGTGGTCTCATCGGCGAGAACGGCAGCGGCAAGTCCACCATCACGTCCATCGTCGCAGGCATGCAGAAGCCGACCAGCGGCGAAATGTTCTACAAGGGCGAGCCCTGGAATCCCGCCAGCATGGTGGACGCCCAGCTTCACGGCATCAGCATGGTGCTGCAGGAGGCAAACACCATACCCAACTGCACCGTGGCGGAAAACATCTTTGCCGGCCGCTTCAACGAGTTTGCGAAAATGAACAGCTTCCTGAGCATGAAGAAGGTCAACAAGGCCGCCCAGGAGATTCTGGACAGCTTTGGTCTCAGCCACATCAAGGCCACCGACAGCATCAACAAGTACGGTTTTGAGGACCGCAAGCTCATCGAGATCGTGCGCTGTGTGTCCGACGAGACCGAGGTCTTCGTCGTTGACGAGACCACCACCGCCCTCTCCCTCGAGGGGCGCCAGCTTCTCTACAAGCTCATCCACAAGCTCAAGGACAACGGCAAGAGCGTCATCTTCATCTCCCACGACATGGACGAGATCCTGGAGCAGTGCACCGACCTCACCGTCCTGCGCGACGGAGAGATCATCGGTCACCTCAACCGCGAAGAGATGGACGCCCCCGGCGCCGAGAAGAAGATCCGCTTCATGATGGTCGGCCGCGAGATCGGCGACGCCTACTACCGCGAGGATTACGATTCCTCCCATCTGCCGGAGGTGGCGCTCAAGCTCGACCACATCAGCTTCGGTCCCATCAAAGACTTCTCCCTGGAGCTGCACAAGGGCGAGATTATCGGCTTCGGCGGCCTGTCCGGCTGTGGTATGCACGAGATCGGCCGCGCTGCCTTCGGGCTTGAGAAGCTCAGCGAGGGCAAGGTCGTGCGTGAGGGCAAGGAGATCAAGTCCTGCCTCGACGCCATCGAGTCCGGCATCGGCTACATCTCCAAAAACCGCGACACCGAGGCGCTGATCCTCGAGGGCTCCATCGGTGAGAATATCGTCCTGCCCTCCGTAAACGCCCTCTCCAAGGGAACCTTCGTGAGTCCCAAGGCGGAAAAGAAGCTCGCCGACGGCGAGATCGACAACTTCCGCATCAAGTGCTACAGCGGCAAGCAGTGGGTCAACACCCTCTCCGGCGGCAACAAGCAGAAGGTCTCCTTCTCCAAGTGGACCGCCAAGAAGTCCGACGTGCTCATCATGGACTGCCCCACCCGCGGCGTGGACATCGGCGTCAAGCAGTTCATGTACCACGTGATCGCCGAGATGAAGCAGCAGGGCAAGTCCATCATCCTCATCAGCGAGGAGCTGGGCGAGCTCATCGGCATGGCCGACAAGATCCTCATCATGAAGGACTTTGAGGTCACCCATGAGTTCATGCGCGACCCCAAGCTCAGCGAGACGGACATCATCGAATACATGATCTAAGGAGGAGAAGAGAATGCCTGAAACTGTCACCTCCCGGCGCACGGACGAACGCACCAGCTTTTTCACCTTCGTCAAAAACCACACCATGGATCTGCTGGCCTACGCGGGCCTTGCGGTCATGCTGATCCTCTTCCTCATCTTCAACAGCGGCCCGCGCCTCATGTATAACTTCTCCGCGGTGGTTCAGGCGGCGGCGGTGTACTCCATCCTCGCCCTCGGCGCCGTGTTCATCTACTCCATGGGCTTCATGGACGTATCGCTCGGTCAGCAGGTCGGCGTGTACGTCATCCTCATGATCCTCATCGGCAACAAGATCGGCGGTCCCGCGGGCGTCGTGGTGGGCTTTCTTGTGACGCTCGCCCTGGCGCTGGCCTGCGGCGCCATCAACGGCGCGGTGTCGATCTTCCTCGGCCTGCCGAGCATCGTGACAAGCCTTTTCCTGATGTTCTTCTTCACAGGCGCGCAGTACCTGCTGATGGAGTCCACCGGCGAGAACACCATCAAGCTCCTCCAGACCGTCAAGCCCGCCGACCGCAATACCTATACCTTGATGCTCATCGGCATCATCGCCCTGCTGGCCGTCATCGGCACCTACTTCTTCAACTACACGAAGCTCGGCAAGTACACCCGCGCCATCGGCGCAAACAAGGTCGCCGCGAAGCAGAGCGGCATCAGCCTTGTCAAGTGGCAGGTGCTGGGCTACATGGCTCTCGGCTTCTGCGCCGCCGTGGCGAGCTTTGTGCTCCTCACCCGCACCGGCACTGCCGGCAAGGGCACCGGCTCCGGCTACGCGATGGACATCATGATCTGCCTCATTCTCGGCGGCATGCCCCTCAAGGGCGGCATGAAGTCCAAAATCTCCTGCGCGCTCGTGGGCGCGTTCACCTACACCCTCCTCTCGAATGTTCTGACCACGATGGGCGTCCCGCTCAACTGGGTCAACTTCGTCAAAGCCTGCATCTTCCTTGTCATCGTCCTTTTGACCTGTCGGAAGCCTAACGGGGTACTTCCCAGGTAAGCAATACACACACTACATCAAAATGGAGGTAACTATGAAAAGCACCAAGAAAGTTCTCGCGCTTGTTCTGACCCTCGCGCTCGTCTTCGCGCTGGCCGCCCCGACGGCCATGGCCAAGGCCCGCACCACCAAGATCGGCGTCGGCCTGTACCAGGATTCCGGCGCCGCCGTCACCGCCGTCAAGGCCTATCTCGGCAGCCTTGAGGACGCCCTGAATGTCAAGTTCACTTACACCGTTCTCTCCAACACCGATGAGGCCCAGAACATCACCAAGGTGCAGGAGCTCATCGCCGCCGGCTGTGACGGCATCATCTGCACCATGGACATGGGCACCGAGGCCATCCTGCAGGAGTGCGCCGACGCGGGCGTCTACCTCGCGGGCTACCTCTGCGACTACGATACCTCCTTCCGCAACAACTATGACAACGTCTTCAAAAACGAGTTCTTCCTCGGCACCGTCGCCGACGGCGGCTGCGCCGACGAGGCGAGACGCGGCTACGACTTCTTCGACAGCGTCATCGAGTATAACGAGCGCACCCCCGACGCCCCCATCCGCCATGTCGCGATGACCGTCTTCCCCGCTTTCGCCTTCCCCTACCAGCAGAGCTTCGCCGCCCAGTTTGTCGAGAAGGTTGAGGAGTACAACGCCGCCAATCCCGACAAGGCCATCGAAGTCGATCCTCTCAGCGATGAGACCGACATCCTCATGTTCCGCCCGATGGACTCCACCTACTTCAGCAAGCACCCCGGCATTGACGCCATCGTTTCCATCTGCTCCGGCTCCTTCGTGTACCCCACGATGGTGTCCGCCGGTGTGTCCAACACCATGAAGCTCTTTGCCGCCGGCTACAACGACGGTGACGAGGCCGTGTTCGGCTCTAAGGGCGCCTACCAGATGGAGATCGTGAGCCCTGTTGAGGCCATCACTTACCCGCTGGTGCTCCTCCTGAACAAGATCAACGGCGTGGAGTTCCCCGACCAGCCCGCTGAGGCTGAGCGCCGCGGCGTCTCCGTGCTCGTCATCAACTCCGACGAGGACCTTGCCAAGTTCCAGCACAGCATTTACCTGAGCTTTAAGCCCGAGGATGCCTTCCTCAGCCCCGAGGACGTTGTGGCTCTCACCGCTTACAATAACCCCGACGCCACCTACGCCGGTCTGGTTGAGATTCTCAACCACATGACCATCGACGACATCCAGTAAGCCAACATGAATTGTCCCCGGTACCCCTCGGGGTACCGGGAGACACCGACAGTCAGAAGGAGCCACTATGAAACTTACAAAAAAGATTTTTCTGACCCTGTTGTTCCCCGTGCTCATGTTCCTTGCCATGTGGGCGATCACAGCGGCGAACCCCGCCTGCTACGTCAACGGCAAGTTTATCTTCCTCGGCTTCGACCTGGTGCGCTTCGTTGTGCTCAACGCCTGCCAGAGCATCTGCGTCGCTCTCGCGATCTGGATGCAGCTCAAAAACGGCCGCTTTGACTTCTCCAACGGCGCGGCCATGATTCTCACCGCCATTATCGCCGGCAACATCGGGCTTCGCAGCGGCAGCCCCTGGATCACGCTTATCGTGGCAGTACTCTGCGGCATCGTGCTCTGCGCCTTCACCGCGGCGGTCTACATGCTGGGGCGGCTCCCCATCGTGATTGCCACCATCGGCGTCACTCTTTTGTATGAGTCTCTGACCTACCTCATCTTCGGCGGCGGCGGCATCAGCAACTTCTACCAGAATGACACGCTCTCCATCTTCGGCCACCTGCCCGGCGTCTTTCTGCCGACGCTTCTGGCCATGGGCATCTTCCTCTTCTACTCCAACTACACCGTCACCGGCCGCAAGGGCAAAATCCTGGCGAACAACCAGGCCGCCGGCGTCAACATCGGCATCTGGGAGGAGGCCAACGTCTCCCAGACCGCCATGTTCTGCGGCGCGATCGTCGGCCTCGCCGCCACGATCTATGTCTCCCAGAATCAGGTTCTGCCGCAGTCCGGTCTGTCCACCGCCGGCATCATGTTCTCCTACATTGTGCCGGTGTACATGGGCATGTTCATCGGTCTTGCCTCCAACGACGTGATCGGCATCTCCATCGCCGCCATCGGCATGGCCATCTTCAACTACGGTCTCAACTGCATGAATCTCGGCGGCGGCGGCTGGCAGCAGATCATCATGGGTGTGTTTGTCATGTGCTTCTACACCTTCTCTGCCCAGCTCGACAACATCAAGAAGGTCTTCCGCCGCATGACCAAAAAGGAAGCCGTCGCCTGACGGGAAGCAAAAAATCCATACCGAAAAAGGTGGGAGGTGGCAGGTTTGCCGCCTCCCATTTTTAATCAGGTGCGAACAAGGTTCGCAGGCTGTAAATGCCAACTATATTTAGGAGATTGTATATGGAAATCTATAGCCTGAAAATAAACGGCGTTCGGGAGCCGCTGGGCTTTGAGCTGCCCTGGGTATCCGTGTCCTGGAAAGTGCGCGATACCCGGAGCGCCCGCATGGCGAAGGCGCGGCTGCTCATCTCCGGAGACGCCGGGTTTACCGATATCCTGTATAAGAAAGAGGGCCGGGAGCTCAACGCCCTCGGTGAGACGGCGGCGCTTTCGCTGCAGCCCCGCACCCGCTATTTCGTGCGCGTGGAGGTCACCGGCGATTGCGGCGACAGCGCCGCGGCCGAGACCTTCTTTGAGACCGGCAAGAGGGACGAGGCCTTTTCCGCCTCCTGGATCGGCACACAGCCGGAAGACCGCTTCCACCCCCTCTTCTTTCGCAGCTTCAGGCTGAAGGAGGCGCCTGTCTCCGCGCGGCTCTATGCCGCGGGTCTCGGCCTCTACGAGGCGTATCTCGACGGGGAGAAGGTCGGCAGCGAATTTCTCGCCCCGTACTGCAACGACTATAACGAAGCCGTGCAGATCCAGACCTATGACGTGACCGGGCTTCTGCACGCGGGGGAGAACCTCTTTGAGATCCTCTGCGGCAACGGCTGGTACAAAGGCCGCCTCGGCTATGAGGGAGCACGTGAGGTCTACGGCGACCGCTTCATGGCGCTTGCCGAGCTGCACATCCGCTTTGCCGACGGGAGCACGCTTGTCTGCGGCACCGACGAGAGCTGGCACTACCGCGCGAGCGACTTTGCCATGAGCGACATCTACGACGGCGAGTGCCTCGACCGCACACTTTGGGCCGGGAAGGAAAATCCCACAAGGCCCGTCGCCGTTTTGGAGCCGCGCAGGACCGTGGACCGCTACAGTCTGCCGGTCATTGTCAAATATACTCTTCCGGTCAAGGAGCTCATCCACACCCCGGCCGGGGAGTGGGTGCTGGATTTCGGCCAGAACTTCACGGGCTTTGTGTCCTACACCCAGAACTTCCCCGCCGGGACGACAATCACGCTCGACCACGGGGAGATCCTTCAAAACGGCAATTTCTACAACGACAACTACCGTACAGCCAAGGCGCAGATGATCTATGTCTCCGGCGGAGAGCGGGAGACTGTGCGCGCCCACTTCACTTATTTCGGCTTTCGCTATGTCCGCGTCACCGGCTGGCCCGGCGAACCGAAGGCGGAGGACTTCCGGGGCGAGGTGCTCTACTCCGATCTCGACACCTCGGCGGAGTTCGAAAGCTCCGACGAAAAGCTCAACCGTCTCGCGAAAAATGCCTTCTGGGGCCAGCGCTCCAACTTCCTCGACATGCCCACGGACTGCCCCCAGCGGGACGAGCGTCTGGGCTGGACCGGCGACGCGCAGGTCTTCTCCCCGACGGCCTGCTTCCAAATGGATACCCGCGCCTTCTACCGGAAGTTCCTCAAGGACCTGCGGCTCGACCAGGTCAAAAACGGCGGTGCGGTGGCAAATTACCTGCCGAATTTTTCCAAGGGGGTACCGGGCGGTTCCAGCGTGTGGGGGGACGTGGCGTCCTTCCTTCCGATGACGCTGTATGATTTCTACGGCGACCTGGAGGCCCTGCGCGAGAGCTACCCCCTCATGCATGACTGGCTGGAGTGGATCCTCCGGCAGGATGAGGAGCACGGCGGCAAGCGCCTCTGGAACTTCGGCTTCCACTTCGGCGACTGGCTCGCCCAGGACGGTGTGACGCCCCAGAGCATGAAGGGCGGCACGGACGACTTCTTTGTCGCCAGCATGTATTACTACGCCACCGCCGGGAAGCTCGCCCGGGCGGCCCAGCTCCTCGGCAAGGCCGGAGACGCGGAGCGCTATGAAAGGCTTGCGGAGGAGATTCGCGCGGCGATCCTGCGCGAGTACTTCTCCCCCGCCGGCAATCTCTGCATCAACACCCAGACGGCCTATCTCCTGTGCCTGAACTTCGGCGTCTATATCGACAGGGACCGCATCGTGCAGGGCCTCAAGACGAGGCTCCAGAAGGACTGCTGGAAGATCAAAGGCGGCTTTGTGGGCGCGACCATGATGTGCAGGGTTCTCGCCGAAAACGGGATGGAGGATCTTGCCTCCTACTTCCTCTTCCAGAAGGGCTTCCCCGGCTGGATGCACTGTGTCGATCTCGGCGCCACTACGATCTGGGAACGCTGGAACTCTGTGCTGGACGACGGCAGCATCAGCGGCACAGGCATGAATTCTCTCAACCACTATTCCTACGGCTCGGTGATGGAGTACGTGTTCCGGGATCTCGCGGGTCTGCAGAGTCTCGCCCCGGGCTATACCCGCGTGCGCTTCGCGCCGCAGCCCACCTGGCGGCTGCAGGAGCTCAGCTTTGCCTTTGAATCCGCAGGCGGACGCTATGCCTCCCACTGGCGCATCAACGAGGATGGCACACTGACCCTGCGCTTCGAGGTGCCCTTCGGCTGCACAGCTCAGGCGGTCCTGCCCGGAAGCGGCGAGATCCTGGAGCTCGAGGCCGGAGTGTTCGAGAAGACCTACACCCCCGCTGTCGATTACCGCCTCAAGTACGGCATGGAGAGCCGTCTGGACGAGGTGATCGGCGACGAGGAGGCCATCGCCCTCCTGCGGGAGGATCTGCCCCCCGCCATCGGTCTCATCGAGACCGGGGACGTGGAGTTCTACGGCATGCGATTTTCCGAGCTCCAGTTCCTCTTCTTCCGAGGCTTCAATCCCCCGATGGTCCAGGAGGGCACCCGACGGCTGTTCCGGCTCAGGGCGTTCTGAGAACTGTAATATTATCCGCCCGCTGCCGGATGACGTACCGCGCCGCGGGCGGTCGGGGACGGCCCCTACGTAATAAAAAGTCCGTCCCTCACCGCAGGAGACGGCGTTCTCGACGTCCCGGCGGGTTAAGCTGCACTTTTCCCAATTTCCCCGCGGCGAATCGGGAAATCATCCGTTATTACCGCCCGCAGGGGCAAGTCCCTCCCCTGCGGCGAAAATCCCATCTATCGTAACGACAAGGAGTTTAAACATGATTGATCTTAAAGCCAATCCCTTTTACCTTTCGGATGAGGATATATGTTGGGTCGAGCAGACCCTGGCTTCCATGACGCTGGAGGAGAAGGCGGGGCAGATCTTCTGCGCGCTGGGTCTCGGCGACAATGAGGATATGCTGCGCGGCATGATCTGCGGCATCGGCGTGGGCGGCATGATGTACCGCCCCGGCCCCAAGGCCGTCATCCAGGAGACCCACCGCAAGATCCAGAACATGGCGAAGATCCCCCTGCTGCTGGCTGCAAACACCGAGGCCGGCGGAAGCGGTCTGTCCTTCGAGGGCACGGGCTTCGGCGCGCCCATGGCCGTCGCCGCCACCGGCAAGGTCGAGAACGCATACCGCATGGGCTATGTGGCCTGCAAGGAGGGCGCAGCAATGGGTCTCAACTGGTCCTTCGCCCCCATCATCGATATCGACCGGGAATTCCACAACCCCATCACCAACACCCGTACCTTCGGCTCCGACCCCGAGAGGGTCCTGGCCTGCGCGTCCGAATACTGCAGGGCCGCCGACGAGTGCGGCGTCGCCGTGTCCATCAAGCACTTCCCCGGCGACGGCGTGGATGAGCGCGACCAGCACATCCTGACAAGCGTCAACTCCCTCGACTGTGAGGAGTGGATGCAGACCTACGGCAATATCTACAAGACTCTCATCGACCAGGGAGCAAAGACCGTCATGGTCGGCCACATCGCCCAGCCCGCCTGGGCAAAGCGCATCAATCCCGCCATCAGCAAAAAGGATTCCCTCTGCCCCGCGAGTCTGAGCAAGGAAATTCTGACCGGGCTCCTGCGCGGCGAGCTCGGCTTCAACGGACTCGTGTCCACCGACTCCTCCGCCATGGTGGGCTTCACTGCCGCCATGCCCCGCCGCCTCGCCGTGCCGACGGCCATCGAGGCCGGCTGCGACATGGTCCTCTTCAACAAGGACATTCGCGAGGATTACGGCTATGTGCTCGCAGGCGTGCAGGAGGGTATTTTGAGCATGGAACGCCTGAACGACGCCGTGACCCGTATTCTCGCCACCAAGGCCTCCCTCGGCCTGCACAAAAAACAGGCGGCGGGCACCCTCGTCCCCGGACCGGAGGCCCTGGAGGAAGTCGGCTGCGCCGAGCACAGGGCCTGGAGTGAAGAGGTCGCGGACGAGGCCGTCACTCTCGTGCACGACCGGCAGAATCTCCTGCCCATCTCTCCAAAGAAGTTCCGCCGGGTATACCTGAATGTCATCCAGAAGACCAACGATCCCGAGGACCCCACCGTCCTCGCCTGGAAGAAGCTCTTCGAGGAGGAGGGCTTTGAGGTCACGGTGCGCGACCGCCGCGTCAGCATCGACCCCTCGGACTTCGACACGCCGGTGCTGCCGCCGGAGAAGGCCGCCCTCATGAGCGAGCTCTACCGCGGCGTGGAGGACACACGCAAGTACTATGACCTCTATGTCTACATCGCCCACATGCAGAATGCCTCCAACAACACCACCCTGCGCCTCAACTGGAACGTCTGCTTCGGCCTCGGCGACGACGCCCCCTGGCTCTGCGCCGAGGTGCCGGTCATGATGATCAGCACCGCCTACCCCTACCACCTCTTCGACGCACCCATGATCGACACCTTCATCAACGCCTACAGCGGCGAGCCGCAGTTTAAGCGCGCCATCATGGACAAACTCATGGGCAGAAGCGAATTCAAGGGCGTAAGCCCCGTCGATCCCTACTGCGGAAAGGACTATCTGAAATACTGAACTAATGCGTACTTCCTCGCTTGATATGACACGGGGGGACGTGCTGGGCGGGATTCTCGCCTTCTCCGTCCCTTCGCTGATCGGAAACCTTTTACATCAGGTTTACTCCCTCACAGACAGCATCGTCGTAGGCCGCATCCTCGGCATGGAGGCCCTCGCGGCGGTCGGCTGCACGATGCCGCTCATTTTGCTGCTCGCGGCGCTGATGATCGGCACCAACATCGGCGTCGGCGTCCTGCTGAGCCAGGCCTTCGGCGCCCGCGACATGCGGCGCATGCGCCGGGGCTTTCTCAACAGCCTCTATGTGGGACTCGGGATCTCGCTGGTGCTCGCGGTGATCGGCGCCCCGCTCGCAAGGCCCATCCTTGTGCTGATGGGCACGCCGGAAGGGCCGCTGAAAAACGCCGTGGAATATCTCCGCATCAACTTTCTCACCTGCTTCTGCCCCATGTTCTACTATCTGTTCTCCTGCGCGTTTCGCGGCATGGGGGACAGCCGGACGGATCTCTACTGCCTCATGGTGTCGGTCGCGATGAACGTGGTGCTGGATATCCTGTTCGTGGCGATATTTCACTGGGGTGTGGCAGGCTCCGCCTGGGCCACCGCCCTTGCCCAGCTCACCTCCGCGGTGTTCGCGGCAGTGCTTCTCTTCCGGAAATATCCCAGCATGCGGCCGGAGCGGGCGGATCTCATCCCGGACAAGGCGCTCATCGCCCAGATCGGCAGACTCTCCGTCCCCATCGCCGCCCAGTCCGCCTTCAACAACATCGGCAATCTTGTGGCCCAGGGGGCGGTCAACGCCTTCGGCGCGGTGGTCATGGCCGCCTATACCGCGGCGGGCCGCATCGGCGCTTTCGCGCTGATGCCGCTGGAGACCGTCGGCAACACCCTGTCCATCTATGTCGGCCAGAACTACGGCGCGGGAAACAGGGAGCGGATCGAGGAAGGCCGTCGTGTCTCACTGCGGCTCCAGTTTCTGCTGTCCACCGTATTGGGACTTCTGCTCATCCTATTCGGAAAGCCCATCACGAGCCTCTTTCTCGCGGACGCCGACGAGGAGCTTCTGCGCGTATCTTACACGTATCTCCTTATCACCGCGGCGCCGGGCTTTCTCGCGGGCCTGATGCTCACCTTCCAGCAGCTTCTGCGCGGCGTCGGCGACACCCGCGCTTCCATGATCGGCGGCGTCATCCAGCTCCTCACCAAGGTGGCGGTGATCGCCCTGGGGGCGCAGGTCTTCCACAGCCTGAATGCGGTGTGGGCGGCCTGGCCCGTCTCCTTCGCCTCGGCGGCGCTGTATCTCTATCTGCATCTGAAAAAGAAAAGCGTTCTCCGCGCTCGTTTCACAAAAACGCCCTGAGCGTTCTTTCCAGTTCATGAAAGTCTTCACGAAAGAGAGTTGCCTATGAAAACAATTTCCTTATGCAGCGGCTGGCTTTTTCGCAAGCTGCCGGACTGCGCCCCGGAAACCTTTGAGACCTTGCCCGAGGGCGGCTATGAGGCCGTGACCCTCCCCCACACCTGGTACAGTGACGACGACCAGTACCGGGGTCTCACCGCCTATACCCGGGATGTCGCCTGGGAGGCGGACTGGGAATGTGTGTACCTCTCCTTCGACGGGGCGGACCAGCGCTGCCTCGTCTATGCCGACGGGGTGAAGCTCTCGGAACACCGCGGCGCTTACGCCCGCTTCCGCGTCCCGCTCACCCGTCCCGCCTCCGGCGTCACGAAGCTCACGGTCCTGCTGGACAACCGCCAGGACGAGACCATCTCGCCCCACTTTGGGGACTTTACAGTCTTCGGCGGCCTGTATAGGCCGGTGGAGCTTCTTGTCTGCGAAAAGGATCATTTCGACTACGGTTTTTACGGCACCGACGGCGTGATCGCCCGCGCAGCTCTCCGGGACGGCGAGGGCGTGGTCTCGCTCGAGCCCCATGTCTGCACGGACAGGGCGGACGCCGTGATCGTCTATACCCTCATCGATCCGAAGGGAAAGACCGCGGGCTTCCGCGCGGCCCGCGTCGGGGAGGCCGTGACGCTCACGATACAGGAGCCCGCCCTCTGGAACGGGCGCGGGGGAGCCGCGCTCTACACCCTGCACGCCGCGCTGCGCGTCGGGGGGCGGGCCTCGGATCTCACAACGCTGCGCCTCGGCTTCCGCAGTCTCTCTCTGAGCGCGGAGGAGGGCCTTTTCCTCAACGGGGAGCATGTGCGTCTGCGCGGCGTTGCGAAGCACCAGGACATCGGCCTCAAGTACAGTGCGGTAAGCGCGGAGGAGATCCGCGCCGACTTCGACCTCATTGACGACATAGGCGCAAACGCCGTGCGTCTTTCCCACTATCAGCATGCCCAGACCGCCTATACCTGCGCGGACGAGCGGGGGCTTCTCGTCTGGGCGGAGATCCCCATGCTCAAGATGACCGAGGATCAGGTCCTCTTTGAAAACGCAAAGCAGCAGCTTACGGAGCTCATCCTCCAGAACATCCACCATCCGTCCATCTTCTGCTGGGGCATCCAGAACGAGATCGCCATGTTCAAAGACGCGCCCTACATGCACGAACAGTGCACGGCCCTGCACGAGATCTGCAAAGCACTCGACCCGGGCCGCTTTTCCGCCTGCGCGAATCTCTACCCCCTGAAGCCCAAGAGCCGGCTTAATGAGATCACGGATCTCGTCGGCTACAACATCTACTTCGGCTGGTACTATGGGCAGATGACGGACTACGCAGACTATCTGGACCGCTTTCACAAGGCCCGCCCCGCGCTGCCGCTGGGTATCTCCGAGTACGGCGTGGACTCCAATCTCGCCCTGCACGCTGAGAACCCGCACATCAAGGACTATACCGAGGAGTATCAGGCCCTCTGGCACGAGACGGTCTATCCCCAGATCGAAGCGCGGCCCTGGCTCTGGGGCAGCTTTGTGTGGAACATGTTCGACTTCTCCAGCGCCCGCAGGAACGAAGGCGGCGTGAAGTTTGTAAACGGCAAGGGTCTCGTCTCCCGGGACCGTCTTACGAAAAAGGACGCCTTTTATTACTATAAAGCAAAATGGTCGGCTGATCCCTTCGTCCACCTCTGCGGCCACCGCTTCGCAAAGCGCTGCCGCGAGAGCGTGAACGTCAAGGTCTACACCAATCAGGACGCCGTGTGCCTCACGCTCAACGGCGCATTCTTTGCCGAGGGCCGGAACAACGGCAACGGCACCGTGGTCTTTGAAAACGTCCCGCTCCTCCCGGGCGAGAACCGTCTGGAGGCGAGCCGCGGCGACCTCTCCGACGCTCTGGTATTTGCGCGTGTCGAGACCCCGGAGGAGAGCTACGTTCTCCCGGGCGCGGAGGAAGGCGAGGTCAAGAACTGGTTCCTGACCGACGATTACACCCGTCAGGGCTACTTCTCCGTCAACGACACGGCAAACGACGTGCTGGACGATCCCGCCGCCCGCGCCGTGCTGGAAAAGTACGTGCCGGGCCTTGTGAAGGTCATGACGGAGAAAAACGTGATCCCCCTGGGGCTCACCATCAAGAGCATCCTCAGCCATGACGCGGACCCCGCCGAGGCGGAGGCTGTCACAAAAAAGATCAACGCCGAACTCAACGAGATCGAGAACACATTTTAATCAATTGCGAACAAGGTTCGCAATTGAGGTACTCGCGCTTATCGCACGCGGCACTGCGTGACACACCGCGTTCGGTCGGCGCGAGGCCTCGCATTGCTCGGCTCAGGGTGTTTTTGCGGCGGCAAAGCTGCCGCAGAAACGAATTGAATTGCCTTCGGGGTCACAATTCAAACCTTCCGCAATCAACGAACAACATGTTTAAAAGGAGGTCAAGCCATGGTAGATCTGAAAGCGAAGCCCTTTTATCTGAATGATCAGGAGATCCGGTGGGTGGAGGACACCATTGCCTCCATGCCCCTGGATGAAAAGCTCAGCCAGCTCTTCGTGCTCTTAAAGCCCGTGCCCGGCGTAAACGAGGAGCAGATCAAGACTCTCATGCAGTCTGCCCGCCCGGGCGGGATGCGCTGGCAGGGCGGCAATAAGGAGACGGTGGCGCGGCAGAACCGCCTCTTCCAGCAATACAGCCGCATCCCCGTCCTCATCGCCGGCAACTGTGACGACGGCGGCAACGGCGTTCTCCCGAAGGAGGGGACCTTCGTCGCCACCGCGGCGGAGGCCGGCGCGTCCGAGGGGACCGAGACCGCCTACCGCATCGGCTTCGTGGCTGGGCGCGAGGCCAGCGCCATTGGCGTCAACTGGATGTTCAACCCCGTGGCCGATGTGTACAAAAACTGGCGCAACACCATCGTGAACACACGCTCCTTCGGCTCTGACCCCGGGCGCGTGACCGAGTGCGTGCGCGCCTACATCCGCGGCATCAAGGATGCAAACCCGAACATGGCCTGCACCTGCAAGCACTTCCCCGGCGACGGCTGGGACGAGCTGGACCCCCATATCTCCCCGGCCCATAACGAGGCTTCCGTGGAGGAGTGGATGGCAAGCTACGGCCTTGTATACAAAACCATGATCGACGAGGGGCTGGAGACTGTCATGACCGGACAGATCAGCCTCCCCGCCTGGAGCCGCAGGGTACGCCCCGGCATCCGCAACGAGGAGATCCTGCCCGCCTCTCTCGCCCCCGAGCTTTTGCAGGATCTGCTGCGCGGGGAGCTGGGCTTCAACGGCCTCATCATCTCCGACGCCTCCCACATGATCGGCATGGCGGGCGTCATGGCACGCCGGGACGCGGTGCCCAGGGCCATCGCCGCGGGCTGCGACATGTTCCTCTTTGCCAATGACTTTGAGGAGGATCTGGGCTATCTCCGCGCGGGGTATGAGAGCGGCATCGTCACCGAGGAGCGCCTCTCCGACGCGCTGCACCGCGTCCTCGGGCTCAAGGCCCATCTCCGGCTCTATGATGACGCCGTGCGCTATCCCGATCCCAGGCTCCTGGACGAGGTCGGCTGCCCGCAGTTCCGGCAGTACACCGCCGAGGCCGCCGACAGGGGCGTGACCCTTGTAAAGGACACCCGCGCCCTCCTGCCCATCGACCCGAAGGAGAAGAACAGGGCGCTTCTCATCTATGTCCGCTCCACCCCGAACTCCAAGGGCGACAGCGGCGACGGCGTGCGCGAAAGAATCACGGCGGAATTGGAGCGCGTCGGCTTCACCGTGACCCAGTGCCCCAGCTTCTATGACCGGGAGAACACCGAGGGCGTCAATCCCATGAACTTCGTGCGCATGATGATGATGGACCGGCGCGAGGACTTCAAGAAGAAGTACGACGTGGTGTTCGTGTTTGTGAACGTCAAGGGCTACGCCCAGAAGAACGTGGAGCGCCTGAGCTGGTCCAGCGGCCACTCCATGGAGCTGCCCTGGTACACCGAGGAGGTCCCCACCGTGGGCGTGAGCTTAAACTACACGAACCACCTGGTGGATCTCGCGAACATCCACACCTTCATAAACGCGTACGGGCCAAACACGGAGAACATCCGCGCGGCGGTCGAGAAGATCGCGGGCCTGAGCGAGTTTCACGGGATTGCGGACGACACGGTCTTTTGCGGCCGCTGGGACACGAGACTATAATCAAATTGCGTCAGCAGCTTCTAAGGCCCCCTTGCCTAAAAAAGGGGCATAGAGGCGAGTGTGCGCACTGGGGCACTTCCCTTTTTCTAATGGGGGCTTCAGAGGATTTCTGACTTAAAGCAATACCTGCATACCTTTATCCGCCCATATAATCAGTTTACATAAAACTTGTTTAGGAGAAAGAACATGAAAGCTGTTATTTTTGACCTTGACGGCGTCATTTGCTTCACCGACAAATACCACTATCAGGCGTGGAAGGCGCTGGCGGACCGGCTCGGCATCTACTTTGACGAACAGATCAACAACCGCCTTCGCGGCGTGAGCCGCATGGCAAGTCTCGACATCGTGCTTGAGCGGGCAGAGCGCAGCTACTCCCAGGAGGAGAAGGATGCCTTCGCCGCAGAGAAGAACGCGACCTATGTGGAGCTTTTGCAGCAGATGAACCCCCGCGACCTCTCGGACGAGGTGCGCGAGACGCTCAACGCTCTGCGCGAGGGGGGCTACAAGCTCGCCATCGGCTCGAGCAGTAAGAATACCAAACTCATTCTCTCCCGCCTCGGTCTCGGCGATTTCTTCGACGCCATCTCCGACGGGACGAACATCACCCACTCCAAGCCCGACCCGGAAGTCTTCCTCAAAGCCGCCGAGATGCTGGCTCTTGACCCTGCCGAGTGCCTCGTGGTGGAGGACGCCAAGGCCGGTATCCAGGCGGCCCACGCGGGCGGCTTTCAAAGCGCCGGGATCGGCGAGGCCTCCGAGCATCCCAACTGCACCTATCCTATCGCGCACTTCGGCGATTTGAAAAAAATCTTACTGTAAGGAGTGTATTTCATGTCTGCGCTGGACGATTTCAAGAAGGCCAAAAAGCTCTGTGTCTGCGTCGATTCCGACGGCTGCGCCATGGACACCATGAACATCAAGCACATCCGCTGCTTCGGCCCCTGCATGGTGGACGAGTGGAGGCTCGATGCGTGGCGCGAGGCGATCCTCGAACGCTGGAACGTCATCAACCTCTACTCCGGCACCCGCGGCATCAACCGCTTCAAGGGTCTCGCCATGGCCCTTGGGGAGATCAACACCCAATACACCCCCATTGCGGGCGTGGAGGCGCTGATCGACTGGGCGGACAACGCCCCCGAGCTCTCCAACGATGCCATTAGAAAAGAGCTCGGCCGCGACCCCATCTTCCAGAAGGCCCTCAACTGGAGCATTGCGGTCAACAAAGCCATCACCGAGCTTCCCCAGGAGGAGGTCAGGCCCTTCGGCCACGTGCGCGAGGCTCTCGCGGCGGCGCACAAAGTCGCCGACGTGGTAGTGGTCTCCAGTGCGAACCCCGAGGCGGTGCGCGAGGAGTGGAAGCGTTTCGGCCTAATCGAGGACGTGGACCTCCTCTGCACCCAGGAGATGGGCAGCAAGGCTTACTGCATAGCCCGGCTCTGCGAGAAGGGTTACGGGCTTGAGAACATCCTCATGTGCGGCGACGCCCCGGGCGACGACCAGGCCGCCGCATCCAACGGCGTGCTGTATTACCCCATCCTCGTAAGCCACGAGAACGAGAGCTGGCAGCTCTTTCTGGACGAGGCGCTCGGGCGCTTCGCCGACGGCAGCTACGCCGGGGCCTATCAGGCAGAGCGCCGCGCGGCCTTCAACCGCAACCTGGGGCTTTGAGGAGAGCGGGATATGAAGCGTGAAGCTCTCCTCTCCCGCATGGGGATGCGCCTGCCGATGCATAAGCAGATCCGCGTTATCATCTCCAGCGATGTGGCGAACGAGGCGGACGACCCGTACGCCATCGTCCACCAGCTCCTCACGCCCCTGTTCGACGTGCGCGGCATTATCGCCGCCCATTTTGAGAGCAAGGCCCCCGGCACCGAGACCACCATGGAAAAGAGCTTTCAAGAATTATGTAAACTCATGAAAGCCATTGACATTGACGACGTGCCCGCGCTGCGCGGCTGCACTGCTCCCCTGCGGGATGTGCATGACACACCGACGAGCGAAGGCGTGGACTTTCTCATCCGGGAAGCCCTGCGGGACGATCCGCGCCCCCTCTATGTGACGGCCCAGGGCGCGCTGTCCGATATTGCCGCGGCCCTCAACCGCTGCCCGGAGATCGGGGAGAGGATGACCGTGGTCTGGATCGGCGGCTTCCCATACCCTGCGGGCGGGGCGGAGTTCAATCTCATGCAGGATGTGGCGGCGGGACGCGTGCTTATGGCGTCCAAAGCGGCGGTGTGGCAGCTTCCGGTGAATGTCTACAGCACCATGGAGGTCACCATGGCGGAGCTTGCCTCACGCGTCCGCCCCTGCGGCGCAGTGGGCCGCTATCTCTATGACGAGATGGAGGCCTACAATCTCCGTAATGACGACGCCCCGGGTCTTCGCAACGGGGAAAACTGGTGCCTCGGCGATTCCCCGGTGGTGGGGGCGCTGCTGGGCTGCGGCTGGCGCGGCAATTTCCATATGGAGACCGCCCCGCTCATCTCTGACGACATGCGCTATCTCCCCAACCCCGGCGGAAAAGAGATCCGCATTTATGATTACGTGGACGTTCGCTTCATTCTCGAAGACATGTATGCGAAGCTCAGGCTCTGCAGTGGGCCCGAAACATAACGGAGGAATCAACCATGGAGCAGATTTATAATCCCTATCTCCCCCTGTGGGAGCATATCCCGGACGGGGAGCCCCATCTCTTCGGAGACCGGGTGTATATCTACGGCTCCCACGATGTGGCAGGCGGCACCGCCTACTGCGAGGACCACTACTGTGTCTGGTCCGCGCCGAAGGATAACCTGCGGGACTGGCGCTGCGACGGTGTCAGCTACCGCCGCGATCAGGACCCCAGCAACGCTGCCGACGACAAACAGCTCTGGGCTCCGGACGTAACCCGGGGGCCGGACGGCCGCTACTATCTCTACTACTGTTTCAGCTTTTATCCCGAGGTCGGCGTCGCCGTGAGCGACAGACCCGAGGGGCCTTTTGCATTCTACGGCCATGTCCACTATCCACCCCACATTCTCGGCGGGAAGACCGTACAGGAGGGCATGGTGTTCGACCCTGCGGTGCTCACGGATGACGACGGGCGCGTTTTTCTCTACTACGGTTTCGCCCCCGCCTGCGAGAAGGAATTCAAATTCCCGGAGCTTACGGAGGAGGATCTCGCCGCAATGCAGGAGGAGCAGCGTGCGCGCATCGAGGCGATGAGGGCCCTGCCCATGGGCGAGAACTCCATGGTCATGGAGCTGGAGTCCGACATGCTCACCGCGAAGGAGGAGCCGCGCGTACTCATCCCCGGCGGACGCCACACCGCAGGCACGGGCTTTGAGGGCCACGGCTTTTTTGAGGCTTCCTCTATCCGCAAGATAAACGGCAAATACTACTTTGTCTATTCCAGCCACAAGAGCCATGAGCTCTGCTACGCCGTGAGCGACAGGCCGGACGGCGGTTTCGTCTACGGCGGCACCATCGTCTCCAACGGCGACGTCGGCCTCAAGGGGCGCAGCGACCCGGTTTATCCCCTGGGCAACAACCACGGCGGGCTTGTAGAAGTGGACGGTCAGCTCTATATCTTCTACCACCGCCAGACAAACGGCACCGAGTTTTCGCGTCAGGGCTGCGCCGAGCGCGTGGAGCTCAAGGCTGACGGCAGTATCCCTCAGGTGGAGATCACGAGCTGCGGGCTCAACGGCGCGCCGCTAAACGCCTCCGGCAGCTACCCCGCCGCAATCGTCTGCCATCTGACAGACCCGAGCGTGACCAATGTCATCGACTACGGCGACCCGAAGATGAAGGAGCAGATCCGCGTCACGGAGCGCCAGAACGTGAGCTTTGTCACCGGCATCCGGGACGGTGCGGTGCTCGGCTGGAAGTATTTCGACTTTCTAAACGCGAGCTTCCTGGGCCTTGAGCTCCGCGGCAGCCTTGACGGGACCATCACCATCTCCCACAATATCAGGGGGCTCAACCCCATCGGAGCCGTCGAGGTGCACGGGTCTGTGGAGGACTGGTCCATGGCGCTGCTGCCCATCACGCCGAAGAAGGGCACGCGTCCTCTCTACCTCCGCTATGACGGCAAGGGCGAATGGGAGCTCAAGACGCTCTGCTTCTTCTCGGACTACGCCCTCTGAGTCAAGCTGCGCTGCTTTTGCAGGGTGCTTCGGCAGCAGCACAAACGCTTTCCCAGCGCTGTTGATCCGGATTGCTTCCGCAGTTTCCATCTTGCCGCAGTCCCTTGTTTTTCGATTGCGCTTGACAGAATCCGGCGTTTTTATTATGATAGTCCGCAGCGCGAGCAGGACCGCCCGTGTCTTTCCGAATAATCTGATGGAAAGAGGTGAACTGTATGGAGAGCAATTCCGGCGAAAACATCCGGGAAAAGCTCGCTTATATCTGCAGGGAGTTTCGCATTCCGGGGGAACTGATCCTGTACCGCTTGATCCCCACCGGGCACATCAATACCGCCTATTACGTCGCCCTCTACGACGGAAACGAGGTACGGCAGTTTCTGGTCCAGAAGGTCAACTGGTATGTCTTCAAGGAACCGGTCAGTATGATGCACAACATTGATCTTATCACGAAGCATATCATGAGCAAGGAGCGCACCCTCGAACGCCGCAGAAGACTGCACTTTCATCACACGGCCGAGGGCAACAACTATGTGATCCTCGGAGAGGGCGAAAACGCCGAGTTCTGGCGGCTCTATAACTTCATCGAGAACGCCGTCTCCTTCGAAACCGCCGACGGCAACGCTGAGGTACTGCGCATGTCGGGCAAGGCCTTCGGCAAGTTTAACCGCCAGCTCCAGGACTTTGACGCCTCCCTGCTGGTGGAATCCATCCCGCATTTTCATGACACGGTCTACCGGATGAACAGCTTCTTCGACATCGTCGGCGAGGATCCCCTCGGCCGGGTGAAAGACGCAGAGGAGGAGATCGCCCTCATCCGCGAGTACCGGGACTTTGCAGGGACGCTCTGTCGGCAGATCGACCGGGGAGAGCTGCCGATCCGCGTCACCCACAACGACACCAAGACCAACAACATTCTCTTTGACCGGGACACCCTGGACCCCCTTGTGATCATCGACCTTGACACCTGCATGCCGGGTCTCGCCTGCTATGACTTTGGCGACACGATTCGATTTGCGGCCTGTACCGCAGAGGAGGACGAGAAAGATTGCAGCCGGATGAAGCTCGACCTCAAGCTCTTCCGCGCCTACACGGAGGGCTATCTCGCCGAGACGCGGGAGTTCCTCACCGACGCCGAGCGTGACTCTCTCGCAACGGGCGCCGCCGTCATCACGCTGGAGCTTGCGTCCCGCTTCCTCGGGGATTATCTTATGGGGGACAAGTACTTCCGCATCGACTACCCCGAGCACAACCTGGTCCGCGCCAGGGCGCAGCTTGCGCTGTTCCGGGACATGATGCTGCATATGGACGAAATGCGTGCGATCATCCGGGAGTGCTCCTGCTGAATACATAGCATCGTGCAAAAAAAGCGGATCCGCAAGGCATTGCGGATCCGCTTTTTTATTGCATTTTCGGTCATACTGGAACCTCATGAAAACCTTTAATCGCTTAAAGGTTTTCATAGCGCCCAAAGGCGCGTAGAGGATCTGCATGAGACGTGTTTTCAGCGTTTTGCGCTGAAAACGCCGCAGAAGCTGCGGCGTTCTTGATCAAAGAATTTACTGTGAAAGCTCCGCTTCCACAGTAAAGATTGATCCAAGCGCCTGTTTCTCGCCGCTCACGCGGCAACCGAAACAGATGCGAAAAACACCCATGCGTTATGAGCTTTCATGCGTTGTGGAGCGGATTGCGACGCATGGGTGTTTAATCAAGAAATAGTATCAATCACTTACGACATTGTCCATTTGGACGTCGTGTGTTTCCGTCGGAAGACGGTCTGCCAGGAGCGCGCGGTAACAGAGGCAAATCGTCGGGCAGCCGTTAAGACGCAGAAAGCGGTCATAGTACCCCGCGCCGTGGCCGAGGCGGTCGCCGGCCCGGGTCGCTGTGACACAGGGGACGACGGCAAGGTCGATTTCCCCAAGAGCCGCCGCCTCCGCGTCTTCCGCGGGCTCCGGGATGCCGTGGGTGCCGGGACGCAGCTCTTCGACGTTCCGGATGCGCAGAGCCTTCATCGTCCGGTCTGGACAGCAGAACGGCACATAGACCCGCTTCCCCGCCGTGAACGCCGCATCAATGAGCGTACGCGTATCGGGCTCTGTCCATATGCTGACGTAGAGGAAGACGCTCCGCGCCCGCTGCCAGCGTTCATCCCGCAACACGGCCTCCAGGATGGCGCGGTCGGCTTTCTCTCTGTATTGAGGCGTCAGCGCCGCGCCGCGGGCTTTATATTCCCGGCGCAGGCGCTTTTTCAGTTCCCTTGTATCCTCCATCGCTTTACACATCCAGGGCGCAGAGCGTGTCCAGCCCCTCGCGGCGGACGGCGACATAGCTCTCCCCTTCCCGCAGCATGACCACGGGAGGGCGGCCCAGGCGGTTATAGTTGGATGCCATGGAATAGTTATAGGCACCGGTGGTACAGACGGCAACCCTGTCGCCGCGCTTGATATCGGCGGGCAGCGTGACGGCGGGCTGGAGGATATCGCCGCTCTCACAGCAGCGGCCCGCGAGATCGAACACTGCCGTCTCTCCCGCGTCTTTCTCCGCGTGCAGGACGGTATATTCGGAGCCGTAGAGACAGTAGCGGGGATTGTCCGTCATGCCGCCGTCCACGATCACGTGGTTCTTGAAGCCCGGGATGCGCTTGACCGCGGAGACCGTATAGACCGTGAGGCCCGCGTCCGCTACGATGCTGCGCCCCGGTTCCATGAGGATCACGGGCATGGGCAGCCCCGTCTTCTCCGCGAGAGCGTGCATGTGAACCGCCAGCGCCGCGATGCGGCCGGGGATATCCGTCTGTTTATCGGCGTCCACATAGCGGACGCCATAGCCCCCGCCGAGATTCAGCGTCCCTGTCACATAGCCGAGCTTCTCCCGAAGCTCAAGCATAAAGGCGAACATCAGATCGGCGGTGTCTTCGAAGACAGTCTCGTCAAAGACCATGGAGCCCACATGACAGTGCAGGCCGCAGAGCTCCACATGCTCCGCTGCGAGGGCCGCCTTCACAAATTCCAGGGCCTGGCCCGTGCCGATGGGGACGCCGAACTTCACGTCCACCCGCCCGGTGTTCACGGCCTCATAGGTGTGGGGATCGATGCCCGGCGTGACGCGGAGCAGGATCTTCTGCCGCAGACCGCACAGGCCCGCCTCGGCGTCCAGGGCCGCGAGCTCCTCCTCGCCGTCGACAACGAAGCACCCCACGCCCTGCTCCAGCGCATAGCGGATATCCTCATCCGTTTTGCCGTCGCCGTGGAACCAGATGTTTGATGCCGGGAAGCCAGCCGCAAGCGCCGTATGGATCTCCCCGCGGGAGACGGCGTCCACGCCCATCCCCTCCTCCGCCATGATGCGGTACATCTGCTTGAAGGCGCAGGCCTTCCCTGCGTAAAGGGGCAGCGCCGCGTCCCCGAAGGCTGTACGGAAGGCATCCTTGTACATCCGGCAGTTTTCGCGGATGCGCGTCTCGTCCATCAGGTAGAGAGGTGTCCCGTACCGGTCCGCGAGGGCGCAGACGTCCTGTCCAGCAAAGAGAAGGGCGCCGTTCCCGGCGCGTGTGATATTGCTTGTGAGCATGGGCTTCACCGTTCCTGTCAGAAATGATGTGCGCATTTTAGCACATTACCGAAATAAAGTCAAGGCGGATCTGCTGCGATGAAAAGCTCCCCGGCTCGGAGCAGGGCATCCTCCAGCAGCTCTGCCGCCTGCCGCGTGTCCCCTGTCTCAAGCAGGTCAGCGCCTCGAGGCCGCAGCGCAGAGGATCGCATACATTTCAGGATAGAAAAGCACGGCGCGATCGAGGGCGAGAGATCAAGGCGGATCTGAACGTCAAGCCCGCCAGACGGCAGACAAAGAAATAAGCAAAGCACCCGGGTTTGAGCTTCCGGGTGCTTTGCTTTATCTGGTTTTTCCCTCCAAGTGAGCGACAGGACCGGAGCCCTGCCGCTCAGGGGGGAGATATAGGGGAATTGGCTCTTTTGTTCCGCCGATCAGGGATTGCAGGTGAAGGTCAGGGTGACCGCTGCAGTCGTGTTCGGGACGATGTAGCCACCGTAGTAGTTGTTGGTGGTGAGACCGTCGGAAACATTCGTGATCGCGAAGGCATTGCCCTTGGCGGAGTAGGTGATCCTGTCGTCAACCTTCAGATTGATGGCGCCGGTGATGGAGTCGTCATACTCAGTGGCGGTGTTGCCGTTGATGCTGACCATCAGCTTGTGGCCGGCGGGGATCGCGAAGCTCACGCTGACGGTTCTCACCTCGTAGGAAACCGTGACGAGGGCGCCGCCCGCGGGCATATTGAAGCTCGCGCCGGTTGTACCGTCGGCGACGAAGTTGCCGTCCTTATCGGTGACGGTGACGTTGGTCACCACGTACTTGCCGCTGTCGGAGGCTGCCACGTCAACCGGAGTGCCGGTGGCCACATTGCCGATGTCGATCGGGCTGCCGGCAGAGGTGGCGGAGATCACGGGGCTGATGCCATAGTCATTGGATGTGATGTAGAGCTTGTTGCCCACAGGCGCCAGCGTGATGTTCAGCACGGGGCTGCCGGCGGGAACCACGAACTCGTCTGTGCTGGTGACCGCATAACCCGCCTCAGCGGAGGCGATGCTGAGCACGTCGCCGACATTTGCCGTGATCGTGCCGCTGCCGTTGTAGACATTGCCGTTGATGAAGGCATTTGCGCCGGCAGGCGTGATGTTGTAGGTGACAGACACAGGTGCGCTCTGGAAGATCGCGCCGAAGATGGTGGTACCGGGCTGGACCGTGAACTTCCAGACGTTGGGGCCGGTGCTGTGGAGGTTCGCGGTGTTGATCATACCGTTGGCGTAGATCTTGAGATCGCCCTCGCCCAGGTTGTTGAAGCCGGGATCAGGCTGATCGAAGACGTAGACCACATCGCCGACCCTGAAGTCCGTGACCAGCGGATCGGTGGTGTTGGGGCCGGAGCGGAAGATCAGGGTGCCGTTGTGCACCTGGTCCTGCAGGACGATGGGCAGATCCACGACCTGCTTCTCGACTCTGATGCGGACCTCGACATTGTCGCTGGGCATCGTAAACCAGATACCCTCGCCGGAGGCGCTGTTGTCGTAGTAGGGAACCGTCACACCGGCGGTGGTGTTCAGAATCTCGACAGAGGAGATGACCATGCCCTGCGCTCTCGCAAACTCGGTGCGGCCGACCATGATCTGCGCGCCGAAGGCGACATTGTCGAAGGTGGTGTCCGCTGCCACGTCGCGGTAGTTCGCACCGTTGGTGCTGACCTGGACGTAGCCGCTGGTGACGGGCGTACCGTCCGCCTCAGCCACTCTGACTCTCAGAGAGTAGGCGACCTCGGCGAAGTTCACGGAGATGCTCACAGGAGAAGACGGCATCTGGAAGACGAAGAAGTTTCTTGCAGCGCCGCCGATGGTCCAGCCGGTCACCGCGAACGGGACGATACGGTTGGAGTCGCCTTCCAGTGCGACAATGCTGATGTCATTGGCGGTCACGTTGTACATACCGTTGGCGGAATCCACCAGGATCGCGACATAGTCGCCGGGGATTGCGGCCTTCTGGTAGGAGGACGGATTGATATTGTTGGTGCCGTCCGTTGCCACGATGCTGTAGTGACCGGCGCCGACATTGCCGTACTGCGTGGAGCTGAGCTGGGTAAAGTCAAGCGGATTGCGGTCGAGGAGCAGGAACTCCACATTGCCCTTGTTCGCATCGTAGTAGGCGTTGAGGGCGCGGAGTGCGGGCTGGAACGGGGTCTTGGGTCTGAGGATGGCGACGATCTCAAGGTTCTTTGCGCGCTCGTCGATCATCTGGAAGTTGTAGAAGTAGTTCCTGACGTCTGCGATATACTCGTGGCCGTCGATGCGGAAGCCCATCATGTCGTACTGGGAGACGCCGGACTCGGTCATCGCGACGACGACGGCGTCGCCGTAGTTCACGTTGACCGTGGTGGCGGCAGCGGGGCTGTTGTCCACGGCGCCGATGTCGCCGTTGATGGCGATCTGCCACAGACCCTGGCCGTTGAGGTTGTTGCCGGCCTCATCGACGCAGCGCATGGTGATTGTGAAGGGTGCGGCGTCGAATGCGACCTGGATGTACACGCCCTCGGCCGGCATCACGAAGCTGTAGCTGAAGGTGCCGTCCGCGTTCGCAATGGGCGTCAGCGTCACGATAGCGCCGTTGTCCTTGCGGGTTACGATGAGCTTGTCGGCGTAGTTGGTCAGCGTACCGGTCCAGCGGTAGCCGAAGGCAGCACGCGGTGTGAGGACGACGGTGTCGCCGGGCATGCAGGCGGCTGCGGAGTTCGCGCCAACTCTGTAGTTCACATCGCCGGCGCCTCTGATAACGGCGTACTGGCCAATGGCAACCGTGCCGCGCTCAAAGTAGGCGTGAATGACGATGTCCTGATCGGGCATCTGGAAGTAGCCGTTGAGGTTGGCCTGGCTGTTCGCCTCTTCCAGAGCCGGGATCACGTTGCCGCTTGCATCGGTGATCTCGTAGCGGGCGAAGGCCATCCCCTCACCGCAGGCGCTGCGCAGATCGATGTAATCGCCGTAGAAGACGTTGCTGTTGAGCTGTCTGAGCTCTCTGGTGGCGTCGTTGGAAGTCTGGCCGTTGGCCTTGAATTCGCCGGTGAAGGCCTGGTTATTGCGGTTGATGGTGGCAGTAAAGCTGCAGTTCTGGTACCCGGCAGGCGCGGAGGCGCTGTTGAGATAGAACTGAGAGGTGATGGTGTGCGCGCCGCCTCTGAAGATCGGCGTGATGGTGACGCCGCCCTTCGGCATCACGAAGGTGTTCGTGCCGGACATGGTGACCTTGAGCCCGTCGCTGTTGCGGACGATGTCATAGCCGGTGACCACGTAAGCGGAATCGTAATCGGGATCGGTGGTGTCGACCGCGAGGGTGACCGTGGCGCCGGTATTGGCTTCGGTGACCACATTGCCGCCGACCTGTGCCACGACCTTGTTGCCGACCGCAGGCAGAATCACGATGTTGTTGCCCTTGGAGCCGAAGGTGACCACGACGTCCACATCGAAGCCGGGCATGGTGAAGGTGTTGCTGAACACATTCACAGCAGCGCCGGTCGCGTGGTTGGTCACGGACAGGGCCGTCGGCTCATAGCCTTCGTTGGCCTTGGTGACAACGGTGACCAGAGCGCCCTTGGCCGCGCGGGTCACGGCGTTGCCGTTGACCTGGAGGTAGAAGCTGCCGGACTGCTCGCTGACATTGCCGGCGGCGTCGACCGTGCTCACGTAGAAGGCATAGGTGGAAACAGGCTTGAGCGTAACTTCCACAAAGGCCACAGCGTCGGGCATGAGGAAAGCGTTGGACGCGCTCACGGAAATCGCCGTCTTGTTGGTGGCAGAGATGGACTTGTTGTAGTAGGCCGTGACATTCTGGATCTCATAGTTGGGATCGGTGCTGCGGATCACGACCGCCGCGCCCTTGACCGCGGACAGGACGGACACGCCGCCGAC
This sequence comes from uncultured Clostridia bacterium, assembly GCA_946184165.1. GTDB lineage: Bacteria > Bacillota > Clostridia > Oscillospirales > Oscillospiraceae > Limivicinus. Next base: position 34,187 of record CAMHEN010000004.1, read on the forward strand.
GGAGGCGCTGGCCTTGCCGCTGTAGTTGGAGATGATCTTGATGTCATGACCGCTCTTGATGGATGCGTCAACACGCACATCGCAGCTCGGCATGATGAAGCTGTCGCCGCTCAGGCGCAGGTCAGCCAGGCCGTTTGCGTGCTTGACCGTCAGGGACTCGATAGCCTTGCCGGAGTTGGTCTCGGTGACCACGGTGACGGTTGCGCCGGCGGGCGCCGCAGTGACGACCGTATTGTTCACGTAGAAGAGCATGGTGCCGTCCGAGGAGGACATGCCGCTCGAGAGCTTATAGAGCTTGGACGTGGTGGTGGTCGTCGTCGTGGTGGTGCCGTTGCCGTCGGTGACCGAGGTGGTGCTGGTCGAGGTGGCCGTGGAACCGGGGTTGCCGGTGCCGGGCATGGAGACCATCATCGGCTGCGGGTACAGGAACAGCTCACCGGCCTTGATCGCGCCGAGGTCGTCCTTGTTGTTCAGCGCCTCGAGCAGTCTCTTGACGGCGTTGTAGTTGAGGCCGTGGCTGGCCGTGATCGCGTAGGCGGTATCCTTATTGACGAGCCTGTGCGCCATGACCGCGTAGCAGGTGGTGCCCACGGACGGGCAGACCGGCGTCGGGATGATCAGGGTGTCGCCCGCTCTGACGTTCTTCCAGTTGGAGATGCCGTTCACATTTGCGATGAACGAAGAGAACTTCGAGAAGTTGACGCCCAGGTTGTTGCACACGCCGGAAACCGTTTCGCCGTAGGACATGGTATAGGGCACCAGGTAGTAGGCGAGGATATCCGCGTTGGCAGCGGCGTTGGACGCAGAGTTGACCGTGCTGGTCGACGCCGTGGACGCAGTGCCAGTCGTGGCAGTCCCCGTCACGGCGGTGCCTGTCACGGCGGTGCCGGCGGAGTAGGCATTGACGCGCGCACTGTTCAGGTTGTTGCTGATAACCGTCGCGTCATAGTCGCTCGCAGGCAGAATAAGCGTCTTGCCGACAGCCAGCTTGTTCCACTGGCCGTCATTGATGTTGTTGAGCGCCATAATTGCGTCCTTGCAGGTGTAGTAGTTCAGACCCAATCTCTGGCAGATCCTCAACACGAAGTCGCCCTGCGCCATCGTATATTCGACGACGTTGGCGCCATACATAGTGCTGTCTGCATAGGCGGAGACGGAAATGCCCGAGAACAGGGACAAAACCATCATAACCGTCAGCAACATACTTATGATCCGTTTCTTCATAGTTGCTCCCCCTAATAACTACCCTCACGGGTAAAATGATTACTGTGCTTTGGATTTGCGTTGAATCGCGGACTTTCCAAAAGTTAAAAAAGCATTACGATTCGGCTATAATATTACAACAACTCTTTCTAAATTGCAAGACCTAAAAGCGAAAAAATTTCAACTTATTGCAATTTGGTGACGTCTCCGTCTGCTGCCGCAATCCGCGAGGCCTTGATTTTCAAGGGTTTGCACCGTCCCCCTCTTTGCCTTCCGTCTGCCGCAGAGCAGAGGAAATCCGCCGGGGCGCCGCTTCCGTTCGCTCTATAAGACGCGGCCGAAGCAAAATTGTTCCCGGCCTCTTCCTTCTTTTTTCATTCCTTCCTCTGCGTGGGCCTTGTGTTTTTTCCGGCCGGATGATACACTGTCGCCATCAAGATCAGACGGCGGGTGATACCATGGATATTCCTATTTTATATTGCGATGATTCCCTGGCCGTCTGTCTCAAGCCCGCGGGGGTGGATTCCGAGGGGGCCGGGATGCCGATGCTCCTTGCCGGGAAACTCGGCCAGCCGGGGGTCTTCTGCGTGCACCGGCTGGACAAATCCGTCAGCGGCGTGATGGTCTACGCCCTCACGCGGGAGTGTGCCGCGGCTCTCTCCCGGCTGATGGGCGCGGGGCAGTTTCAAAAGGAGTATCTCGCCGTCGCCCACGGGGCTATCCCGGAAACGGAGGGGACACTCCGCGATCTGCTGTTTCACGACAGGGCAAAGAACAAGAGCTATGTGGTCAAGCGGCAGCGCAGCGGTGTAAAGGAAGCTCTTCTGGATTACCGCGTGCTCGGCTGCGCGGAGGGTCTCTCCCTGCTTCGGGTTCGCCTGCACACAGGGCGCACCCACCAGATCCGCGTGCAGTTTGCCTCCCGCTGTCATCCGCTGGCCGGGGACGTGAAATACGGCAGTCCCCTGCGGGACTGCCCGATCGCTCTGTTTTCCCACGCCCTTGCCTTCCCGCACCCGGGGACGGGACAGGCTCTCTCCTTTTCCGCATCGCCGCCCGGGAGCTTTCCCTGGACACTTTTTAATCTGACGCCTGACGGAGGAAAAACATGAGATACATTGAAGTGACCCTGAACACACCGAAGGAGGAGCTGGACGCCCGCTGCGAGCAGATGGCCGCGATGGGCGCGGGCGGCTTCGTCATCGAGAACGAGGAAGATTTCCGGGACTTTCTGGAGCACAACCGCCAGTACTGGGACTATGTGGATCAGGAGCTTGCGGACAGCTTTTCCGGCGTCAGCCGCATCAAGTGCTACCTGACGGACGACGAAGAGGGGCTTTCGATCCTGCGGGCCTTCCGCGAGAGCTGGCCGGAGCTCACCACCGCCTTTGTGGAGGACAGCGACTGGGAAAACAACTGGCGCGAGTTCTACAAGCCCATTGAGGTGGGCGAGAAGCTCGTGGTGGTGCCCGAGTGGGAGCAGGCCCCGGACGACGGGCGCATCCCGCTGCGGCTCGACCCGGGTCTCATCTTCGGCACCGGCAGCCACGCCACGACCCGCATGTGTCTTGCGGCGCTGGAGCCCTTCAGCGGCCCCGGTGTGCGGGTGCTGGACCTCGGCTGCGGCAGCGGCATTCTCGGCATCGGGGCGCTGCTGCTTGGCTGTGAGCGCTGTCTCGGCGTAGATATCGACCCGAAGGCCCCGGACGTGGTGCTGTCAAACGCCGCCCTCAACGAGATCGGCTCAGACCGCATGACAGCCTGGGCGGGCGATATTCTGGGAGACGAGGGTCTGCGTGCGCGCATAGGCGGGGGCTGGCAGCTCGTGCTGGCCAACATCGTTGCCGACGTGATCATCCCCCTGTCCGGACTGGTCGGCCGCTTTCTCGCGCCGGGCGGGGTGTTCATCTGCTCCGGGATCATTGAGAACCGCTGGCCGGAGACCGCGGCCGCCCTCCGTGCAAACAGCTTTGATATCCTGGATCACCGCTCCGAGGAGGAGTGGCACTGCTTCGTCTGCAGAGCGAAATGACAGGAAAAAGCAGGAGCCGAACGGCTCCTGCTTTCTTATCATATTTATATTCTGTTTATTGAATGGGGATGACTTCGCCCTCATTGTCCTCCTGCCAGATCGTGGGCCCGCCGGCGGAATCCCCGTCCATGGAATCCCCGCTGTAGCTGAACGCCGGATTTTCATCCTGTGCTACACTCACATTGTCCTGATTCTGGAAGATGAGGTCGAAATTGTCGTTTGCGATGACACCGCTGTCGTTGATGGTACCGCCGGTGTCGTCCCGCTGAACCCATTCATCGCCGCCATCCTCCCCATCGGACGGGTCCACATATTCTCCGTCATACTCTCCATCGTATTCCCCTTCGTCCCCCTCCCAGTCCTGCTGCGGGGGCCACTGCTGCTGGGCCGGCGGGATGTACGCCGCAGTGTTCGGCTGCTGCGCGGGGGTATAGACGGGCGGCTCGGTCGGCTCCGGCGTGGGCGGCGCAGAGGGCAGCACCACAGGCGTCGGCGTGGGCGGCGGCGTCGGTCTGGGCGTCGCGGCGGCAGCCTGTATGCGCGGCAGGACCACCTGCTCCGCGGCGGCGGCATCGGCTGCACGCTGCTCCGGTGTGGAGAAGCCCCTCGCGAAGCCGAAGAGCGGCGACATCAGCACCACCGCGAGGATTACGATGAGCCCCAGGGCTATGTTTACGGCCCGTGCGGCCTTGTTCTTCCTGTTCATGCTGCACACTCCTTTATACTATCCCTTGAAAGAAAGTTTCTTATCAAGGAATAGTATGACTCCGTTTTCAGGGAAAACGCCGGTTCAGGCGCCGAAATAGTTTTCCGCGGCGCGGTTGTAGAGGAAAAGGGCACGGGCGAGATCGGCCATGTCCGAGTCGCCGCGCTCGATCGCGTTCTTGGCGTAGCCGAGGACGCTCGTGATGATGGTGTAGGTATTGGCACCGTCCGTAACGGTGAAGCGGTGCGGGGTATCCAGGGCGTCGGCGGCGATATTTTCCACGGTAAGGTAGCTTGTGCCGTCGCTCTTCCTGCTCAGGATAGCCTCCCTGCCGTCGATCGCATAGTTGTAGCGGCCGAGCTCCGCGCCGTCCCCGAACTGCAGATATACGCGCAGGCTGTTGTCCGCCTCAAACATGACGGAGATGGCGGCTCCCGTCAGGCCCGCCGGCTTTTCCCCCTGGGTGGTCGTGGCCCAATTTTCGAGATTTGCGGCGGTGACCGCCTTTACCTCGCCGCGCAGCGTCTGCCCGCTCCTGTGGAAATAGTTCTGAGCCGCGGCGCCATAATCCTCCAAAGCCTGAGCCAGAGCGCGCATGTTTCCGTTTGCGGTGGTGCTCTTCATCTCCCGGGCATAGTCCATGGCAGAAAAGAAGAAGCCGTTGGGGTAGGTGGTTCCGCTTCGTGAGCTGATGGACACCGGGTTGCCGCCTCCGTCGAAGATCCTGGCCTGTACGGGAACGGCGATGCTGTCAGCGCCCACATTGCAGTAGAAGCAGCTGTACTCCCCCTCCTGCCGACATTCGGACAGAGGCACGGTCAAAACCGTCTCCCCCTCCCTGCTGAAGCGTATGACGGCTTCGGGATCTTCCGTCAGCCGCCTTGGCAGTTCAAAGTAGTACTTGATGCGAAGCATCCCGTCAAAGAGGAGGGATACCTGGTGAATGACCGCCTCCTGCTCGGCGCCGTAGTCTGTCTCCGGGAAATCATAGGCGGCGAAGGCGCCGCTCAGGAACTCATCGCCCAGCTCGTGGCCCTGCAGCCAGTTTGTGCGGCCCTTGAGATAGAAGAGCCACTCTGCCGTACTGCGGCCCGTCTCCCAGGTCGCGTCCAGGGCATAGTAGTGCCTGCCGTCGGCGCGAACGATATTCCAGGCGTGGCCCATGCCGTTGCTGGTCACGATGCGCGCGTCCAGCCCCATCTCGAGGCACAGGCGGTAAAAGGCCACCGCGACACCCTGGCACGCGGCCCTGCCGTTCACCAGCGCGTCATAGGCGGTGAAGACAATAGGATCGTCCTCCGCGTAGTCATAGTCCACAGTGCCGCTGAGATACGCATAGACGGCGCGGATCTTCGCCTCGTCGCTCTTGCCGGCGGGGGCAAGCTCCCCGAGCACGGCGGCCACGCGGCCCGTGAGCTCCGCCTCCTGGTCGTAGGTCGTGAAATAAAGGGGTGAATAGACGAAACTGTAATAATACTCGCCCGGCGTTTCCCCGTTTGCGGCCGAGCCGCTGCAGGTGACGCCGCCGTATTCATAGCGCAGGTAGTCCCCCTCGGTGGGGGCACCGGTGTGCCGGATGGCGATATCATAGAGCATCCAGCAGATCTGCTCCCAGACCTCATCCGTAGGCCTGATGCCGCATTTGATGCGGATGCCGATCTCCCGCTGGCGCTGGATAAGGCCCCGCTTGAGGGCGGCTCCTGCAGCCTCCGGATTGTCGTAGACCACCGGGGTGGTCACTTCAAAGCCGCCGGAGATCTCGCTCAACAGCTCCGCGAGACTCTCTTCTGGACTGACGGAGGGCGCGGGAATTGCACTCTCCGGGATCAGACGGGCATAATAGGGATTGATCGCCGTGGAGGACAGGCAGACGCTCACGGCCTTCTCCGGCAGGTTGAGCGCGACGGTCTGCATGCCGCTCTCATCCACACGGAAGCTGCCCTCAGCCTCGACGCCGTCCCGGTAATCATAGCGGTAGAGGCCGGGCGGCAACAGGTAGCAGCCGTAGTGGATCTCCCCCGTGGCGGGATCTGTATAGGGGGGCAGGACCGCCCCGTCCGCGCTCTGCACCGTGAGAGCCGCCGGGTTTTCCGCGCCCTCCAGAATCACCGGCATGAGGCGTGTATCCTCCCCGCGATCAGGGGCGAGCTCCGGTGAATCAATCCCGGGCTCCGCCGGGGGATCGGCGGACTGCGCCGCGGGGTTGATCTCTACCTCGCGCGTGAACCCGTCCAGCGTGAGACTCTGCCGGATAAGCCCGTCGGTGAGGGAAGCGGGATCGGGACAGGTATAGGAATAGGTACCGGGAGGCAGCAGATAGCTCTGGGCGCCGTCCGTCTCCTCGCCCCGGGGAAGAATCACATTTCCCTCCGCGTCGAAAAGGGTGACGTCCGCGCCTGTGATGCGCAGACTGACGAGCCGGCTGGGACGCGCTGCCTCCGCCTCCATCGGATCATCCGCGGGCAGTATCTCCTCCGCCTCCTCGGCGAAGGCTGAAGACGGCAGGAGCCCCGCGAGCAGGAGCAGCGCCAGCAGCAGCGATATCAGGCTTTTTCTGTTCACAGGGCTCTCACCTCAGCTTCAGTCAAGGACAGGAGGGTCCGCGTATTTTCATTGACATATCACAATTTACATAATTCGTTACACACTATAATATCAGAATGGGCAAAAATGTCAAGCAAAAACCCCGCAAATCCGGGCTCTGTTCCCGGATTTGCGGGGTTTTCATACTGATTATATTAAAGAGCAGACAATGCCTGCTTTTTATAATGATCATCGCATGGCGAAATCAATCGAGGACTCGATTGATTTCGCTGCCAAACGACAAGTTTGGCAGCGAATGATTTTATAATCATTCGCGCGATGCTCATTGCAATGAATATATGGCGCCGCAGCCAACCTGCGGCGCTGAGCCGCAGAGCGGCTCGGTGGAACGCCTTGCGGCGTTTCGCCATCATATAGTCATTATAGCGCCGCATGGCGCGTTTATAATCGTAGGAGACGTCAGTTGCGCCAGCAACTGTATGCCGCCGGAGGCGGCATCTATTCAATAAACAGTGTCGACTTTTTATTGAATAATAGTATCAGTATGGTTTGAGCATCCTCAGCTCATGGGCATGAAGGTAAAGCCCCTCTGCCACGCATAGATCTCCGCCTGGCTGCCGCGGACACCGAAGATCGTGAGGCCGTTGACGCCGTCAAAGGCGGTCGTGTCGATCCGTGTGCAGGACCTGGGGATAAACACATAGCGCAGGTTCCGGCAGTTTGAGAAGGCGCGGGGTCCGACCTCCTCCGTATGCTCTGACAGCGCCGCAAAGCGGAACGCGCAGCCTGCGAAGGCATCCTCCTCGACGAGGGTCACCGCGTCGGGAAGGACAAAATCCGGCTGTATCCACACCGCGTAGAGCGTGACGCTCGCATCCTTCGTATAGCTGCCGCCGGGCAAATATGTCGGCGCTGCCGCATCTGCGCTCTCCGCCCAGCCGAGGAAGCAGGCGCCCTCACGCGCGGGGATCGCCGAGGACAGCGTCAGCGCGGTGCCCGGCGCTTTCTCCTGGGCCTCAGGCGCACCCGTCCCGCCGTTTGCGTTGTAGGTGACGGTATAGATCGCCCGGTTTACGGCAAAGTAGACCGGATCTGCGCTGGTGTTGGCATAGTCGCTGCCGTCGGGCAGACGGGCGTTTCCGTTATAAGCCTTGAGGATCACCGCGTATTCCCCCGGCTCCAGGGTGAGCTTGAAGCCGCTCTGCACATTCTGGTACTGGTCCACGAACTCGTAGGAACCGGCTGCATTCTTTTTGCCGAGGAGCAGCTTGTAGTAGGTGGTGTTTACGGTGTCGCCCCAGGAGAAGGTGATGGGCTTGCCCGCCTCATAGGACGACAGCATCCCGGTCAGGATTGGCTTGCCGGGGTAGACCGTTTCACGGGAGCCGTTTAACTGGATCACCATGTATCTGGCCGCTCCCAGCGTCCACTCGGCTGTACAGTGCGGCTGGGAGTGGCAGCAGATATAGCGCGAATCGCCGGAATCGTTGACGCAGATCGCCGCATGGTCAAAGGTACCGTCCTGGTCCCAGTCGTAGAACAGCACATCTCCCATGGAGATGTCGCTTACCGTGGGGAAAAGCACGAACTTATAGCCCTGGTTTGCGAGATATACCGCGAGCTTGTGCGGCGTCGTCCAGGAGTCGTTATAGTTATCCCGCGAGATCCAGTACCAGTCGGGCGTCATGCTCATGCCGCCGGTATACAGACACTGGGAGACAAAGTTTGTGCAGTCGCCGTAGCCCTCGGCCTCCCAGTTGTACCACTCCATGTTGAAAGAATTCCACCATTTGATGGCGTAATTTGCGGCGGACGCCGCGTTGTATGTATTTGCGGCGGCAAAAACCAAATCCGTCTCGTGCTGCTCGAAGCCGTCATTCCAGGTCGATGCGGGCGGTGCGGGAAGCTGCGCTTCCGGTTTCCCGGCTGTGTTTTCCCCATCGGCAAAGGCCGCTGTCCCGAGGCACAGGCACAGGCTGAGACACAGCAGCAGCGCCGGCAGCCTTCTTGTTATGGCTCTCATCACGGGTCCTCCTCTGTTCACAAAGCTCCCGCTCCGCGGAAGTTGATATTAACATATTTTGATTTACATAATTTGTATGTCTTTATCATAGCAGATTGGCGAAAAATGTCAAGCAAAACCGTTTCCTCCAGGGGCGGATACGTGGAGTCTGTGAAGCCGACGGTCTGTGCCTGCCAGCTGAAAGATACGCAGAAATGTGAGGCGAATCCGCAGCTTCGTGCGAAATCGCCTCACATTTCTGATGTTTTGAATTGGTCCGCCGGCCTGCCCCAGGGTCCGCCTCCGGAAGCGGTGGGCATAATCCGCTCAGCGCCGCAGGAGAGCGGTGAAGGCAGCGTCGTGATCTGTATCTCAGTTCTCCTGTTCGGCCTCCGCGCTTTTTTCGCAGAGAATGTTCAGCAGGATCTCCACGACCTTGTCCATGTCCTCGACCGTGATATGCTCATAGGGGCCGTGGAAGGCGGCGCCGCCGGTGCCGAGATTCGGGCAGGGCAGGCCGCTGAAGGAGAGGCGCGCCCCATCGGTTCCGCCGCGGATCGGGCGAACCGCAGGCTCGAGCCCCGCAAGGCGGATCGCCCGCTCAGCGCGGTCGATGACCGCCCGGTGCTCCGCGAGGATCTCCGCCATGTTTTGGTACTGCACGGTGATCGTGAGTCTGACGGTCCCCTCGCCATACTCCGCGTTGAGGGTCTGCTCGATTTCGCGCAGCTTCCCGCAGCGGGCCGCGAAGCGCGCAGCGTCATGGTCCCGCACGATATAGCGCAGCTCGGCGCCGCTCACATCCCCCTTCATGTCGGTCAGGTGGAAGAAGCCCTCGTAGCCCTCGGTACAGGCGGGGATCTCCTGCGGCGGGAGGAGCGCGTTGATGCGCATGGCGAGCAGGGAGGCGTTGACCATCACATCCTTGGCGGCACCCGGATGGACACTCACGCCCCGAACCGTGAAGACGGCGGAGGCGGCGTTGAAGGTCTCGAAGTTGAACTCCTCCGCCGTGTGTCCGTCCACCGTATAGGCGAAATCCGCTCCGAAGCGGTCAAACTCCAGCAGCGCCGCCCCGTGGCCGATCTCCTCGTCCGGCGTGAAGCAGACCGCCACGGCGCAGTGGGGCCTGCCGTCGCGCAGGAGCCTCTCGCAGGCGGTGATGATCTCGGCCACGCCCGCCTTGTCGTCCGCCCCCAGGAGCGTCGTTCCGTCGGAAGTGATGAGGGTCTTGCCGGCAGCGCGGGTGAGATCCGGGAAGTCCTCCGGGCGCAGTACCAGACCGCTCTCCCCGAGGGGCAGGTCTCCCCCATCGTAATCCGGGTGCAGAACAGGCCTCACCCCGGTGCCCGAAAAGTCGGGCGAGGTGTCGATGTGGGCGATGAGGCCGATCACCGGCTCCGCCTCCATGCCGGGGCTTGCGGGCAGGAAGCCGTAGGTATAGGCGTTGGGGCTTGTATAGACCTGCCGGAGTCCCAGATCCTGGATCTCGTTGTGCAGGAGCCAGGAGAAGGCGTATTGCTTTTCGGTACTGGGCGTGGCGTCGGCATCGTCCCGGCTCTGGGTGTCGATCGCCGCGTAGCGCAGCAGACGTTCATATGCTCTCATAGTATCCCTCTTCAAACATAATGCAGTCCAGAAAATCGGACAGCTAACGTGCTATCATACAGTTGCGGAAAGACACGAACGCTTTCTGCTTTATCTATAGAGCTCCGCGGTCACAAACAGCCGCCCCTTGCGAGAGCTGCCGCCGATTTCCGCGACGCGGCCCTTACCCGCGCCGTGCAGAGAGATCACGTCTCCCTCCCGGACAGGCGCGTCAGGCTTGAGGCACTCGGCATAGTTCAGGCTCAAAGCCCCGAGGGCGATCTGCCGGGCGCACTCGGTGCGCGAGAGGTGAAAGAGCCCCGCCGCCACCGCGTCGAGCCTGGGGCTCATGACCGTGAAGCGCCGCTCCTCCGTGTGCTTCCCGCGGCGCGGGATCTCGCCAAGGGCGATCTGCTCCGCCTTGACCCCATAGCGCCCCACCTTCTCGATACCGAGGAGGTGGCGCAGGACGCTCGGTTGACATAATATGAATGCCTCTGATCCTTCGACCAGGATGTCGCCGACCCACTCGCGGCCGACGCCCATGCCGAGGATGGCGCCCATGTAGTCCCGGTGCCCGGGTTCGCCGAAGAAGGCTTTGAGGCGCAGAGCGCAGATATGCTCCGCGAGCTCAGGGCCGTCCTCCTCCATCCATTCGGGCAGGAAGAAGGCCATGGTGCGCTCGGCCTCCGGGAAGCCGCCGTGAAAGACCATGCGGGCAGAGCGCAGGGCGGGCTCATGCTCCAGGGCATAGCGCTCCGCCGGGGTGAGAAAGCCCGTGTTCGTGGTCACGCCTCTCCCCTCACAGCGGCGCGCAAGGTCCAGGGCGCGTTTAAGAATCTCTTCGTGTTCCATCGATCAGTCTCGTTTTGTGGGCGTTAAAGTTGGATTTTTTCAGCACGTCCTCGATCTGGGTGAGGGCCCATTCCAGCTCCCCCTTGAACTCGCCTGAGGAGCAGCGCAGCACACCCGAGCGCAGGGCCGACAGGCGGATCAGGTTGTCGCTCGTCACGATGCGGACGGTGTAGTTTTTGCCGATCTCGTCCACGAGGCGCTCGATATAGGCGTCGCCCGTCTCTCCATCCTTTGTGTAGGCCACGGAAATGTCGTGATACTCGCTGCGGGAGCCGGGGTTTCCAGGCGTGCGAAAACCGTCGAATACCAGGATGACCTTGTCCCCGGTGAAGCCCGCATAGCCCGAGAGGATATCCATGAGCCGCCCGCGTGCGAGATCCAGCCGCTCCGCCGCAAGGGTCTTGAGCTCGTCCCAGGCGAAGATGAGGTTGTAGCCGTCGACGATGACGGTCTCTTTTTTGCCGGGTGTGCGGGGCACGTCTGTGACGGCGGCGTTCACCTGCCGCGCCCGATACTCTGGGCGGCGGATGGGCCCGAACTCCCGCTCCATGATGGCCTCCAGTTCCCGCTCGTCGATATCCAGACTGCGAAAACGGGGCAGGACGGGTTTGAGTTCCTCCTCCCGTTTTGGCTTCAGGACGCTCTCGAGGTGCATATACCGCGGCACCTCATCCCAGCGCACGTTCATCCCCGCCCCGTGGGCGCAGAAGACGGAGTCTGCGGGGTTAGCCTCGTCCCGCTCCGGCAGGTAGGCGATCTCCTCGACGATGCGCTTCTGCTCGGTACAGGGGCGGTAGCCGCAGGGCGCGAGACTCAGCCGCCCACGTCCGTGCGTGTAGGCCGGCAGCTCCTCCATATAGCCGTTGAGCTTCGCTGCCGGGGCCGCGCCCTCGAGGCGCAGATACTCCCCGCGCTCCTCCGGGGAGGAGAAGCTGCCGTTCATGGCGCGCACATCGCTGATGGCGCGGCCGATCTGTTCTGCGGGGACCTCCAGCGCGAAACTATACCAGGGCTCGAGCAAAACGCTCTCCGCCTGCATGAGGCCCTGCCGCACGGCGCGGTAGGTGGCCTCGCGAAAATCACCGCCCTCGGTGTGCTTGAGATGCGCCCTGCCCGCGGCAAGGGTGATGCGCATGTCCGTGATGGGCGAGCCCGTGAGCACGCCCCGGTGCCGTTTCTCCGCGAGATGCGTTAGGATGAGGCGCTGCCAGTTGCGGTCCAGCGCATCTTCGGGACAGATGCTGTCAAAGCTCAGGCCGCTCCCCTGGGGAAGGGGTTCGAGAAGGAGGTGTACCTCCGCATAGTGGCGCAAAGGCTCAAAATGCCCCACGCCCTCCACAGTGTTCCGGATCGTCTCCCGGTAGAGGACGCGTCCTGTGTCAAGCTCGACACGGGCATCAAAGCGCTCCTGCACCAGGCTCCGGAAGATCTCCGCCTGGACGTGCCCCATAAGCTGGACGCTGATCTCACGCGCCTGCGAGTTCCAGACGATGTGGAGCTGCGGGTCCTCCTGATCGAGCTGCATGAGCTTCGGCAGAAGCAGCATGGGATCCGTCCCCTTCTCGAGGCGCAGGCGATAGCTCATGACCGGCTCCAGAACCGCGCTCTCCGCATCCGCCGCCGCGCCCAGCCCCTGTCCGGGGCGGGTGGCGCTCAGCCCCAGGGCGGCGCATACCCAGCCCGCGCCCGCCTCCTCCGTCGTCTCAAATCTGGCGCCGGAGTAGATGCGCAGGGCGCTGATTCTTTCCTCAAGCATCTCGCCGGAGGCATCTCTATACTTTAATAAGGAACGCACGCGTAAGCGCCCGCCTGTGACCTTGAGCCAGGTGAGGCGGTTGCCCTGGACGTCGCGGGAGATTTTATAGACCCGGGCGGAAAATTCCTCCCCATATCCCGGCTGCGGTGCGAACCGGGAGAGGGCCTCCAGAAATTCGCCCACCCCGTCAGTCTTGAGTCCCGATCCGAAAAAGCAGGGGAAGAGCCGCCGCCCGGCAATCAGCTTCCGCACGTCGTCGTCCGGGATATCGCCGGTCTCGAGATAGCGCTCCATGGTCTCCTCATCGCAGAGGGCGATGCTGTCCAGCTTCTCTGCCGAAGCGAAATCCACACAGCGCTCCGAGAGGCGTTCGGAAAGCTCGCGCATGATGGCCTCGCGCCCCGGTCCCGGCAGATCCATTTTCGTCACAAAGAGGAAGGTCGGCACGGTGTAGCGCTCCAGGAGTTTCCAGAGAGTCTCCGTGTGAGCCTGGACCCCGTCGGTCCCGCTGATGACCAGCACGGCGCAGTCCAGGACGCGGAGAGTCCGCTCCGTCTCCGCCGAGAAGTCCGCGTGGCCGGGCGTATCGAGAAGGGTCAGGCTCCCCTCCCCCAGGGGCAGGATGGCCTGCTTGGAGAAGATGGTGATGCCGCGCTGCCGCTCAAGAGTGTGATTGTCAAGAAAGCTGCTGCGGTGGTCGACCCGGCCCAGGGTTTTCAGTTTTCCGGAAAGGTAGAGCATGGCCTCCGACAGGGTGGTCTTGCCCGCGTCCACATGGGCCAGAATGCCCAGGACGGTATTGCGTTCATTTCTCATGCCTGCATTTTACCAGTTTCTACACGAAGAATCAATATCATTAGTCGATTGCAAAACTGTGATTTTGCAATCGAGAACTCCCGTCCGCGCACAGGGCGGACCCGGTCGGCGGGATGCCTCGCCTTGGTCGACTCAGGATGTTTCTAAAATAGAAAAGCTCTTTCAAAAAAACCAATGGCCCTTTAGCGAAAATGTTGTTATGTAACCTTTTGCATATTGCATGCAGAAAGATATTTGATTTTCTGAAACTTTGTCTATTATTTTTGTAAAAGACGTGTTATAATTGGATGGTATATTGCAATCAATTTTTCCCGCTGTTTCCGTTTTAATCTGTTTTCAGGTTTGGCGGCTCTGCTTTTCTACGCTAAACAACGTCACTTTTTGTTGAAAAAAGGTTTCAGATAAGGGGTACTCAACATGAAAAAGATACTGGTTTTAGAAGATGAATCCAATATCCGCAGCTTTGTCGTCATCAATCTGCGCCGCAGCGGGTTTGAGCCGATTGAGGCCTGCAACGGTGAAGAGGCGCTGGAGAAGCTGAAGGTCAATCCCGACATCTGTCTTGCGCTGCTGGACGTGATGCTGCCGGATATCGACGGCTTTGAGGTCTGCCGCCGCATCCGCGCCTCCGGCTCCAAGATGGGCATCATCATGCTCACGGCGAAAAACCAGGAGATCGACAAGGTCACGGGACTCATGACCGGCGCGGACGACTACGTCACCAAGCCCTTCTCCCCGGCGGAGCTCACCGCGCGGGTCGACGCGCTGATCCGCCGCCTCGGCGTGGGCGACGACGAGAAGTCCTCCACCGAGATCGTGAGCGGTCCCTTCCTGCTCAACACCCGCAACCGCACACTGGAGAAAAACGGCCAGCGTCTCAAGCTCACCCAGATCGAGTACATGCTCATCAAGCTCTTCATGGAAAACCCCGGCAAGGCCATGAGCCGCGAGGATATCCTCTCCGCCGTCTGGGGCAGCGACTTCGCGGGCGAGCTCAAGACCGTGGACGTGAACATCCGGAGACTGCGCATCAAGATCGAAAACGACCCGACCGAGCCGGAGTATCTCACCACCGTGTGGGGATACGGGTACAAGTGGGGATACTAAAATCAAATGAATGGCACAGCCATTCATTTGAAGTTTGCAGCCCGGTGCGCGCACTCGCTGCCTGCCGGCGGCAGGCAGCTCGCACACTTCCGGGCTGAGCGGTATTTTTCGCGAGGTACACGCCCCCGCGAAAAATGATCATTATTTTTCGCTTGTGCGAAAAACTCTGCGAGGCTTTGGCTTTGCGTTTATTTAGGAAGTACAGCTCATGTTTGGCAATTTACGGACACAACTGCTGCTGTCGAGCATTGCGGCGCTGGCGCTGCTGCTGATGGGCATCTGGGCCTCCACCCATGGACTGATGGCCTGGGCGACAGCGATCTATATTGCGGTGTGCGTCTTTGTCCTCGCCATCAACTTTTGGTTCTGGTTCTGTGTGGCGCGGCCCCTGAAAAAGCTGCGGGACTTTGCAAAGCGCATCTCCTCCGGCAGCTTTGGGCTCAAGACTGAGGAGTTTGAGGAGGACGAGATCGGCTATCTCGCCGAGGAGATCAACGGCATCTCCGAGAAGACCGCCCTTGCCGAGAAGACCAGGACGGAGTTTATCTCCCAGGTCTCCCACGAGCTGCGCACCC
>CAMHEN010000005.1 GCA_946184165.1 uncultured Clostridia bacterium
GTTGCGGCAGATGCGGCCGATGCCGTCGGTCTTCTTCCAGTAGATGAGATCGGTGTTCACGCCGCCCTGCTCGATGAAATCGCGCATCAGCTTGCCGACCTCGTTGTCCGCGAAGGCGGTGATAACGGCGGTGTCCATGCCGAAGCACTTGTGCAGGCCGCGGATGACGTTATACTCGCCGCCGCCTTCCCAGGCACGGAAGGAGCGGGCGGTGCGGATGCGGCCCTCGCCCGGGTCCAGACGGAGCATGACTTCGCCGAGAGATACGGCGTCAAAACGGCATTCCTCTTTGGGACGCAGATTCAGTTCCATGTTAATCAGTCCTCCTAAAATAGTGAAACAGTTGTGTTATAAAACGATTAGCCTCTGGCTTCTTCGACGATCTCTCTGGACTTCTTGCAGAGCTCGGTGATCTCATCCCACTTGTTGTTGTCAATGAGATCGGCAGTGACCATGTAGCTGCCGCCGCAGGCCGCGATCACGGGCGCGGAGATGTAGTCCTTGAGGTTCTTCAGGCTGATGCCGCCGGTGGGCATGACCTTGAACTGGGGGAAGGGCGCGGACAGGGCCTTGATCTTGGCAAGGCCGCCGGACTGTTCGGCCGGGAAGAATTTGATCAGCTCAAGCCCGAATTTGAGCGCCTGGTGATACTCGCTTGCCGTGGTGCAGCCGGGGAAGATGGGGATGTTCTTCTCCTGGGCGTAGGCGACGAGCTCGGGATCAAAGCCCGGGGTGACGATGAAATCGCCGCCGGCCTCGATGACCTTGTCGATCTGCTCCGTATTCGTGACGGTGCCGGCGCCGACCAGCATGTCGGGGCAGGCTTCCTTCATGAGCTTGATAGCCTTGTCGGCCCCGGCAGCGCGGAAGGTAACCTCCGCCACGGGCACGCCGCCCGCACAGAGCGCCTTGCCGAGATTTGCAGCGTCGCGTTCGGGGTGATTGAGCTTGATGACCGGCACCACACCGATGGCGCTGATCTTTTCGTTCATGGCATTCATTTTGTATTCCTCCCTGTTAAGGTATATAGTTAAACTGATTGTTGAGCCAGGTCTTGCACAGCCCGACCCACTCCGCCGCAGCGGGATACGGGGTTTCGACCTCCTGGTTGCACATGGAGATCCCGTGTGCGCCGCCCGCGAAGAGATGGCATTCATAGGGGACCTTCGCGCGCTGCATCGCAGCCGTGAGGAGCATCGTGTTTTCAACCGGGACGCTCTCATCCCCGGTGCAGTGCCAGATGAAGGTGGGCGGCATATGCTCTGTGACCTGGTTTTCAAGGCTTAAAAGCTCTCTGAGCTTCTCATCGCCGCCGGTCACCCAGTCGATGGACTCGGGGTGCTTAAACTTCCCTGCCGTGATGACGGGGTAACAGAGCACAGCAGCGTCCGGCCGGCAGTTCTCCCCCAACCCGAGCTCCGGTCTGTGCCAGAGCGCGGCGAGACTCGCCGCGAGATGGCCGCCTGCGGAAAAGCCCAGGACCGCGATATGCTCCGGCTCCACGTGCCAGTCCGCGGCATGTTCCCTTACGATGCGGACCGTCTCCGCAAGCTCCCGCAGGGGGCGCAGGCCCGCCGCGTTTTCCTTCACGGAATACTCCGGCAGGAACGTGTGATAGCCGAGGGCCGCAAAGCTCAGGGCCACCGGGTCCTTCTCCCGCGGAGAGAGCCAGCGGTATGCACCGCCCGCGCAGATCACGACGGCCGGGCGCTTCCGATGCGCGACGAGCCGATCATGGTCGTCCTGGAGGTAACCTATGACCGGCGCGTCATGCGCAGTAAAACTGCAGATTTTCACTTAAGGCTGTTTGCCGATGTAGGCGAGGATGCCGCCGTCGACATAGAGGATATGGCCGTTGACGAAGTTGGAAGCGTCAGAGGCGAGGAAGACCGCGGGGCCCATCAGATCCTCAACCTCGCCCCAGCGGGCTGCGGGGGTCTTGGCGACGATGAACTGGTCGAAGGGGTGGCGGCTGCCGTCGGGCTGGCGCTCACGCAGGGGCGCGGTCTGGCTGGTGGCGATGTAGCCGGGGCCGATGCCGTTGCACTGGATGTTGTACTCGCCGTACTCGGAGCAGATGTTGCGCGTCAGCATCTTCAGGCCGCCCTTGGCGGCGGCGTAGGCGGATACGGTCTCGCGGCCCAGCTCGCTCATCATGGAGCAGATGTTGATGATCTTGCCGTGGCCCTTCTCGATCATGCCGGGGATAACGGCCTTGGAGACGATGAAGGGGGCGTTCAGGTCGACGTCAATGACCTGGCGGAAATCCGCCGCGCTCATCTCGAGCATGGGGATGCGCTTGATGATACCGGCATTGTTGACGAGGATGTCGATGATGCCGACTTCTTCCTTGATCTGCGCCACAAGAGCCTTGACAGCCTCCTCGTCGCAGACGTCGCAGACATAGCCGTGGGCATCAACGCCGTTGGCCTTGTAGGCCTCCAGCGCCCGGGTCCTGGAGCCTTCACTGGAGCAGTTGAAGCAGATCGTCGCGCCGGCAGCGGCAAAAGCGTTGGCGATCGCCATGCCGATGCCATGGGACGCACCGGTGATGAGAGCGACCTTACCCTCCAGAGAGAATTTGTTCATCATGTCCATTTTGGTGTTCCTCCTCGATAAATCTTTTCTTATTTCAGCTCGTTCGTGGGGATGGTGTCCATATCGTCGAACTCCTGATTCTCGCCGCCCATGGCCCAGATAAAGGTATAGGCGCAGGTGCCGGCGCCGGCATGGATCGACCAGGAGGGAGAGATGACCGCCTGCTCATTGGTCATGACAATGTGGCGGGTCTCCTGACCCTGGCCCATCATGTGGAAGACGACCTGATCCTCAGGCAGTTCAAAGTACATATAGACCTCCATGCGGCGCTCGTGGGTGTGGGCAGGCATGGTGTTCCAGACGCTGCCCGGCTCCAGGACGGTCATGCCCATGGAGAGCTGGCAGGTCTTGAGGACGGCAGGATGGATGAATTGGTTGATGACTCGCTTGTTGGAGGTGGTCATATCGCCGAGGGGCTTCTTGTTCGCGTCGGCGATCTTGAGCAGGCGCGTCTCATAGCTTCTGTGGGCGGGGGCGGAGACCATGTAGAACTTGGCGGGCTTGGCCTTATCATCGCTGGAGAAGAGGACCTCCTTCGCGCCCATAGTGATGTACAGGCAGTCCTTGTAGCCGAGCTCATAGACGGTGCCGTCTACGGTGATTTTGCCGGAGCCGCCGATGTTGAAGATGCCGATCTCGCGGCGCTCGAGGAAATAGTGGGTGCCGAAGTTTGCCCAGATGTCGATACCCTTGTCGATGGAGACGGTCTCCTCGACCGGCATGCAGCCCAGCGTGACCATGCGGTCCACGTGGCTGTAGACGGCGACGACGGTGTCGGGAACGTAGAGGTTTTCGATCAGGAACTCTTTGCGGAGCTCTTCGGTGGTGTAATGCTTTGCATCATTGGGGTTTGCGGCGTAGCGAATATCCATGGTTTTCCTCCTTATTCAATGACCTTCTCGGTCTCGCCGTCAAAGAGGTAGACGCTCTCACAGGGGATCGAGAAGAGAATATTACTGTCCACCTCAGGCGTGTCGTGCGGGTCGACCTTGAGGATGGCGTGCACATCGCCCATGGTGATGTAGACGTTGGTGTTGTCGCCCAGCATCTCGGTCAGCTCCACGGAAGCCGGCATGCAGTAGGCGTCCTTCTGCTCGCCGAGACGGATAGCCTCGGGGCGGAAGCCGAAGACGATCTCCTTGCCCTCGTACGCGCCGAGCTTTTTGCCGAGCTTTGTGAGATCGAGCTTTTTGCCCGCGATCTCGATGCTGCCGCCGGAGAGGCGGGTGCGGATAAAGTTCATGGGAGGCTCGCCGATGAAGCCCGCGACAAAGACGTTGACGGGATTGAAGTAGAGCTCCCGCGGTGTACCCACCTGCTGGACATAACCGTCTTTCATGACGACGATCCTGTCGGCCATGGTCATGGCCTCCGTCTGGTCGTGGGTGACGTAAATGGTGGTGGCGCCGGTCTCCCGGTGGATCTGGGTGATCTCGGAGCGCATCGTGACGCGCTGCTTGGCGTCGAGGTTGGAGAGCGGCTCGTCCATGAGGAAGATGCCGACCTTGCGGATCAGCGCGCGTCCGATGGCGACACGCTGGCGCTGGCCGCCGGAGAGCGCCCTCGGAAGGCGGTCGAGATAATCGGTAAGGCCGAGGATACGCGCCGTGTTGCGGACCTTTTCGTCGATATAATCATCGTCCGCGCCCTGGAGCTCCAGACCGAAGGCGATGTTGTCATAGACGCTCATCTGGGGGTAGAGCGCATAGCTCTGGAAAACCATGGCAACACCGCGCTCACGCGGTCCCTGTTCGTTGGCACGCTTGCCGTCGATCAAAAACTCGCCGTTGGAGATGTCCTCGAGTCCTGCGATCATGCGCAGCGTTGTGGACTTTCCGCAGCCGGAGGGTCCGACGAATACGATAAACTCGCCCTTTTCCATGTCGAGATTGAAATTATGGACGGCGTGGTATCCGTTCGGGTAGATCTTGTTGATGTTTTTCAGCGTTAAGTAAGCCATTCCTGTATCCCCCTTGATCGTCTGAAATTACATTTATATGGACAAAACGGATATACTTTGTTACAATATTGCAGCCGGCCGCGGTACGCTTATCGTACACAGTGAAGCAGTCAGTCTGGCATTTTAACATCTCACGGTCTGAGATCGTTCTGCGTAATGAGGAGTGAACAAATGAATGATATCATCTATGTCGGAAAGCATCTGATCACTTTTTCCGTATCCACCCACGCGCACAGCAGCTGGGAATTCATCTACTGTACGAGCGGTGAGGGGCAGCTCACCTGGCGGGAGGGCTGTCTCCCCTACAGGACGGGCGACATGCTCATCATCCCGCCGATGGTGTACCACCGGAACGAGAGCGGCACCGGTTTTACCAACATCCACCTGAACATGCTCGATCCCGTAATCAACCTTTCGGCTCCGACCGTGATCCATGACGACGGCAATCACTTTCTTCTGGACGCCGTCACCGCGATCTTCTATTACTTCAGCAGCGAGCCCGGCAAGCAGACCCTTCTGCTCTCCGCCTATGCAAATCTGCTTCTGACCCTGATCAGCAACTGCCTCCAGACCCCGGTTCAAAACCCCGTTGTGGAGGAGATCGCAAGCTACATCATCCGCAACTATCCGGACGAGAACCTGGAGCTGGATCAGTATCTGCGCTCTCTGCCTTTTAACTATGACTATCTGCGCAAGCTCTTCAAACAGCACGCCGGCGTTACCCCGCACCGCTTTCTCAGCGATACGCGCCTGCAGGCGGCGGCGGAACGCCTCAGCCGCTGTGAAAAAAGCGGAACCAATATCACGGAGATCAGCCATCTGTGCGGCTTCCGCGAACCGCTCTATTTCTCGAAAACCTTCCGGAAGAAGTTCGGCCTCTCCCCTTCCCAGTATCAGGAGAAGATGCGCCTGGAACGCGCGGCCGTCCCGGACGATCAAAGCGTCAAGATCCGGCCAGACGCTTGATCTCGGTATAGCAGAGTACAAAGGGCGCGACGCCCTTCGCGTCGTTTTTCACAACAGGCTCGGAGATATAATACTGGTAGCTGCCGTCCCGGCGGCGGTTATTCTCGGGACCGAGACCTGCCACCAGGCAGATGCCGCCGAGGTTCAGCTCCCCATCCTGAAAAGACAGATATTTTTCCACAATGCCGCGGAAGGTCTTCTCGCCTTGCGCGGCGTATTCTTTGTCCAGAATGCCGAGCCGTGCGCCCTTGAGCATGGCGTAGGCCAGCATGCTGCTGCCGCTGGTCTCGAGGTAGTTGCCCTCGCGTCCGCCCTGGTCGGGGACCTGCCAGTACATGCCGGTCTCCCCGTCTGCATAAGCGGCGGCGCCCTCCATAATCTCCCGGAAGATCACGCTGAGGCGCTCGTTCGCCTCGCCCGCGGGGATGATTTCGCAGAGGTCCGCGAGGGCCACGGCAAACCAGCCGATGCTCCTGAGCCAGAAGTTTTGGGACAGACCCGTATCCTTGTCGGCCCAGAAGGCGCTGCGGCTCGCGTCGTAGCCGTGGTAGCAGAGCTTTTTGTTCTCATCAAACATGCGGCGGCGCACGTTCTCGATCTGGGAGAGCGTGTCGCTGTAATCGCCCGTGCCGAAATTCTTTTCATACAGGGCGTAGAAGGGCTGGGCCATATAGAGACCGTCAAGCCAGACC
This sequence comes from uncultured Clostridia bacterium, assembly GCA_946184165.1. Lineage (GTDB taxonomy): Bacteria > Bacillota > Clostridia > Oscillospirales > Oscillospiraceae > Limivicinus. The sequence continues at coordinate 6,217 of CAMHEN010000005.1, forward strand.
TGGTTGGGATAGATGGCCTTGTGCCAGAAGTTCCCCTCAAAGGTGCGGGGCTGCTCTTTGATCTGCCGGAAGAGCGTATCCGCGGCTTTTTTATACTTCTCCTTGCCGTTCCTGTCATAGAGCGTGAAGAGGACGCGGCCCTCGTTGATATCGTCCAGGTTATACTTTGTGCGCTCGTAGCTGCGGATGGAGCCGTCCTCCTGTACGAACCAGTCGATAAAGCTCTCGGCAAAGTCGAAGTAGCGCTGATCGCCGGTGATCTCACTCATGGCGAGCAGAGCCGTGATCATGCAGCCGTCGATATAGTTCCAGGTCGCAGGCTTTCCCAGCCGCACACTTTCGATGTTCCAGGCGGTACGCTCGGGTGTGGACCTCTCGATCAGGCTCAGCACATAGGCGTCAATTTTTTCGTACATCAAATCAGCCCTCGTCGAATTGATTTGTTTCCAGCGTCTCATAATGATCCGCGATCAGCTTTTCGCCGTCTACGCCCGCAAGGCGCACCCTGTCGATCCGGATGTGCCGCACATTGTCAAGATACAGGCCCAGGCGGCAGCGCTCCTTCGCGAAGTTCTCCATGGCGGGGATGCCGGGCTTTGCGTCCGGAGAGAAGCTGACAGAGACATCCTCAAAGCAGACCTCCCGGATCGGAGCCTCGGGCAGGCCGTCGATATAGCAGGCGGCCACCTCGGCATCCGTGCAGGTGAGTCTGCTGAAGCGGAAAGCGCCCATATACGGGGTCCTGTCGTCCACTGGCAGATGCTCACGCGACCAGACGTATTCGCTCTCCCGATCGGGATCGCAGCAGTTATACCAGAGGTTGATGACCACGGGGGTCAGGACGCCCTCCATGCGGATGTTGTCAAAGCGCACACCGTCGATGCGGCAGTTCTCTCCGCGGCCGCGGCGGCTCTTGATACGCAGTCCCCTGTCGGTGCCGCGGAACCAGCACTGGGACACAGTCAGATCCCGCACCCCCGCGCCGATCTCGCTGCCGAGAGTGATCGCGCCGTGACCGTATTCCATGAGACAGTTGCGGATCGTGTGAAATGCGGCCGGCCGGTTGAATTTTCGTCCCAGCTCGATCTTGCCGGACTTGATGGCGATGCAGTCATCCCCTACCGTGAAGCGGCAGCCGATGATTTCCACGTTCCTGCAGGACTCGGGATCCAGGGCGTCGGTATTCGGACTGTTCTTCGGGGCGGAGATCAACACGTCGTAGAAGCTGAGGTCTTCCGAGAAGTAGGGGTGAAGCTGCCAGGAGGGTGAGTTGCAGGCGTGTACGCCGTGCACCGTGATATTCCTGCAGCGGTTGAAGAACATGAGTCTCGGCCGCGCCGTGGGGAAGTTGTGGAAATTGGTCCAGAAGTCCGTATGCTGGGCGTTGCCGTCTACCCTGCCGGGGCCGATGATCGTGATATCCTCCGCATACTGGGCGGTGAGCAGGGACTGATACATGGGGACGGCATTCCCCTCGAAGCCGCCGAAGTGCAGCTCCTCCCCATCCAGCGCCGTGACCGTGCCGGGAACGATGGGATAGTCCTCCCGGTTTGTCCAGCCGAGAAGGACCGCGCCCTCGGAGAACTGCAGGGTGATATGGCTCTTGAGGATCAGGGGGCGGGTGAGGTAGGTGCCCGCCGGGAAGACAAGCCGCCCGTTATCGGGCAGATAGCTGACGGCTGTCTGGATGGCCGTGGTGTCGTCGTGGACCCCGTCGCCGACGGCACCGAAAGCGTGCACGTCAAAGGCGCAGCGCTCGTCCGGGGTCCGGAATACCAGCGTGCCCTCCGCGCTCTCCCCTTTTACCGTGAGACGGTACTCCGTATCCGGCTTCAGGTTGTAGAGGGAGAAAACATTGTGGTCACATTCATATTGCTCCACATCATTGAGGAGCACCTTAAACTTCTCCGGCGCGTAGTAAGGATCGGTGTTTTCAAGTTCAAAACAGGCCGAGCACGCGCTGGTGAAGAGTAGCTTCACATTCATAGTGTCACTGCCCTTTCGCATTCTTCATCGCATCCCGGACGATCTGCCCGAGTGTGCGCTTGATGGTGATAAACAGGAGGTCAAAGGCGGTGTATACAATACCGAAAAGAATCGGCCCGACGCCGAGCATATGACCGCTGCCGCCCGAGGCGGCGGAAAGGGTGAGGTTCAAAAGCGTATAGAACATATCCACGCACATAAGCAGAACGCCCGCGTAGATGATATTAAAGATAAAAGTGATGTAGCGCTTTTGCGGGAACATCATCCAGCGGTCATTGCCGCCGATGGTCTTGGCATAATAGCGCAGGATATTGTTGGTGAGAATGTCGGTCACCACGCCGAGGGCGACGGCGAACACAAACAGTAGATCGAGCCGCGCCGTGATATAGGCACTCAAGCCCCAGAAGATAAAGAAGCAGACCGACCCCGCAAACCACATCTTGATCAGGATCGCCTTGACCCAGTCCGAGAGTCTGAGCTTCGGACCGGAACGGTATTTGTCGAGCTCCTCCCGGGAGACCACGGGAGAATTGCTCTCATCCGCGTTGACAAGATCGCTGACCGCCTGGGTATGCAGCTTGTAGTAATCGGCGGTTGTCCGGTTTTCTTCCGGCGTGACGCGCCGTTTTTTCCTGTCTGCCATAGATATTCCTTTTCCCCCCACCGGAAGCATTGCCCCCGGTGGGGTAAGTCATGCAAAGGATCAGTCCTCGCCGGAGATGTCGATGACGTCGAGCTTGCCGTTGTCTTCCACCGTGATGGAGGTGTTGATCTTGCGCAGCAGCTTTGTATAGAGCGGCATCAGCACGACCAGCACTGCGCCGACAGCTTCGATCAACATATGATTTTGCAGGACGTTGTAGGCCTGCGCAATGTAGATCGTGGACTTGTCGATCACGATGGGATTGATCTCGCGGAAGCGCGCGTTGTCGATCAGGCTGCAGTAATGATAGTCGCAGAAGATGATGAGCGCGAACATGGCAAACATCAGGATGACCATGGGGATCACCGGCTTCTTGCGCTTCGGGAAGGCGTTGAGGAAACACACCAGCGAAAGCATGGAGAAGAGCATCGTGGCAAAACCGCACAGCCCCATGCCGGGACCCTGGATCTTCGCCGTGGTGTCGGAGATGTGCGTGAGGTTCAGGGAGTACTGGAAGAAAGCAATGGCCAGGACGATCAGCGCGATGATGGAGGGCTTGCGCTTCAGGCCGACAAAGAGTTTGCGCAGAAACTCCGGCATATGGGACCCGGATTTTACGGCTTTGGTATCCTTGCTCATGCGCTCTCCCCCTTTCTGATGGCGACGCCGTTCTCCTTATCGAAGAAGTGCTTGCGGGCAAAGGCAATGTTGACGTTGTCGCCGTTCTTGAAATCGTACCAGCCGCGCAGCTTTGCGGAGACCTTTTCCCCGCCGCCGAGATGGCCGTGGACCAGCGTGTTCATGCCGAGGTTCTCGTTCGAGAAGACGTTCATGGCCACGTCGTCGCCCTGGATGACATCCTCGGGGCGGACGCCGAGTTCGATCTCCTTGCCGGCATAGGGAAGGAGGATGCCCTTCTCTTCCTCGTTCAAAGCGGCGCGAAAGCCCTTGCCTTCCAGGTAGCCGTCACGGACGGTGGCCTCAAAGAAATTCATGGGAGGCAGGCCGATGAAGCTCGCGACAAAGCGGTTTGCGGGAGCGTCATAGAGCTCCAGTGGGGTGCCCACCTGCTGCACATGGCCCATGGACATGCAGACGATGCGGTCCGCGAGGGTCAGCGCCTCGGTCTGGTCGTGGGTGACGTAGAGCATGGTGGCCTGCAGTCTCTTGTGGAGAAGCAGGATCTCGCGTCTCGTGGCGCCGCGGAGCTTTGCGTCCAGGTTCGACAGCGGCTCGTCAAAGAGGAAGACCTTGGGGTTTCTGACGATGGAGCGCCCCATGGCCACGCGCTGGCGCTGGCCGCCGGAGAGCTGGGAGGGCTTCTTGTTGAGCTGGCTCGTGAGGCCCAGGATCTCAGCCGCCGCGAGAACCTTCTTGTGGATGACATTCGGGTTCTCCTTGCGCAGCGTGAGAGAAAAGGCCATGTTTTCATAGATGGTCATGTGGCCGTAGAGCGCGTAGCTCTGGAAGACCATGGCCATGTCACGGTCCTTCGCCGGGGTCTGGGTGATGTCCTTCCCGTCGAGGAGGAGATGGCCGGCGGAGATATCCTCAAGCCCCGCGATCATACGCAGGGTGGTGGACTTGCCGCAGCCGGAGGGGCCGACCAGGACGATCAGCTCGCCGTCCTTGACATCCAGGTTGAAGTCGAAGACCGCCTGCACGTTGTTGTCATAGATCTTGTCTACATGCTGAACATTCAGTTGTGCCATACGTTCTTCCCCTCCTTTATGCAGCGAGGCCCAGGGATTTGAGATGCGCGCTGAGCTGTCTGCTGCGTGTGATGCCGACATAGGCGCCCGCGAAGAGGCAGGCGGCGGAGATTGCGAGATACAAGACGCAGCGGACAAACTGCCCGGACTCCATGACCGTGACAGCCTGTTCCTGAATGGTGACCGCGGCAGTGTGGGCCTTCATCGGGTAGATGAAGATGCGCACGATCTGAATGACGCCGAGGATGACCATGACATAGGCGTAGGCCTGCTTGTAATTTTTGATGCCCTCGGAACAGAGGAAAGCGGCAAGCAGGAAAATCAGATTGTAGAGGATGGAGGCGCCGATGGTGATATTGTAATACCAGGAGCCCACATTGGATTCGTAAATGCTGATGAAGAAGAATACGTCAAAGAAGATGGCCAGCAGCGCAAGGCCAGAGGCCAGCGTATTCTTCGTATAGCGCATTCTGTCGAGCCGAATGCTCTTCTCGTCGTTCATGCCGCTGCCCCCTTTCCGGCCGCGATCAGGGCCGCCTCTTCCTTCATGAGACGTATTTTCCAGACGGTGCAGGCCACAAGGCCGATGCAGACCAGCACGGAGAAGGCAAATACCGCATAGTGGATGTCAAACCAGAAGGTCGATTCCGAATAGGCGGTCTTCCAGAGATTGGCGTGTTTTCTCAGCGCCTCGAAGTCAACGCGCAAAAAGCGCTCCTTGTAAGCCTCAATATAACCGTGCGCTTCAAAGGCGACATAGAGATTCATCACCGTAAAAGCGCAGACGGAAAGATAGTTGCCGATGTAATACTTTCTGCGGATATGGGTGTTGGTGATAAACAGCAGGCACGCAAGCAGGAGCAGGATAATGGAATAGCGGAGCAGCAGCCCGTTAAACGCCTGCATGTTGTAATAGACAATGGAACCGGGGACGTCCGTCTGGGTGAGATCCGCGGGGTTTCGCATCGTCGAATACAGCGTGTCATACAAATCGGTCATGATGCCGAGCGAGTACAGGAAAATGACCACGCTCGAAGCGAGTGCCAGAAAGCAAAGGATCTTTTGCAGTGTCAACTGTTTCTTATACATGTTAGCCTCCCTGCCCGGAACGCGGGCACACAGGATATGCCTGCGTGCCGCGTTCCTGCGAATCTGCGTTCACGCCGTCACTGACGGAGTTTTGATCAGCTCAGAGCGTTGTAGTAGCCAAGCAGACGGCCCCAGGCATCCTGCTTGAGCGTGAGGTACTGCGCACCGCCCCACTCGTCGGCGACCTTCGCGGCGGAGGCGTCAGCATTGCCCATGCCCTCCTCGGCATAGCCGGAGACGATCTGGTTGACGAAGAGGTTCTCGCCGCCCTTGTTCTGGGAGAATCTGCCGCTCGCGGTGAGCTGGGTGTAGGTGTTGATCATGTCGTTCTCAGCCTTGGTGTTGGGGAGAACGGTGGGCACAGACATGTACCAGGGGTTCTCGGTCACGGCGAGCTCGGGGTGCTTGAGGACGCCGAGGGCGATGGCGTTGGAGATTCTGCCGGCGCCTTCACGGCCGACATCGGTGGTGCACTGGAATTCGAAGGCCTGGCTCTTCGCGAAGCTCAGCGTGGAGCCGAGGAACTGACGGGCGTAGTTGGTGTAGTTGCCGCTGGCCTTTTCCCACAGCTCTGCGCGGGTGGCGTCGGCGATCTCAGGCATCTCCTGCCCGTTGAACATGAAGGTTACATAGCTGCCGTCGGCATTGGTCTTGATGAAGGCGTCGGGGCCGTAGCTCATGAGGATCATGCCCTTGGGAGAGTAAGCGAAGTCGATGAGCTTGAGAGCTGCGTTGAGCTTGTCGGGGTTGTCCTTCACGCCGGCAGCGGAGATGCCCCAGCCGTCGGTCTTGACGGAACGCCAGGACTCGGTGAAGCGCATGTAGTGGCCGCCCTCGGTGCCGTCCTGCCAGCAGGCGACAGGAACCATGACTGCCATGTACTTCTCGCCTTCATCGAAGACGTTCTGGGAGGGATCGTTGTACAGGGTCTGGGTCTGGTTGTAGTCGTAGTGCATGAAGCCGGAGTCGTTCTCCAGGTACTGCTTGGTCTTGCCGTCGGCGGTGTTCATGAAGTTGACGGAGATGAGGCCTTCCTTGGCGATGGCGTTCATGCGCTCCATGGCCTTGTAGGACTCGGGATTCTGACGGGCGTCCTTCAGGCTGCCGTCCACATCGAAGTAGAGGTAATCCTGGCGGGACTCGAGGCCGCGGATACCGAAGAGGTGACCGGCAAAACGCATCATGTCGACGCGGCGCTGGTTGTTGTCGTCCTCACGGGAGAACAGGCCCTGGATGGTGTCGGTGCCGTTGAGAGTCTGGGGGTTCGCGACGACGCAGCGGAGGAGGGCGACGAGCTCGTCGGCATCCCACGCGGCGTTCTGGCCGATGAAGAGCTTGGAGCGCTCGGTGCCGTAGTAGCCGTTGTAAGCCTTGTCGATATACTCGCGCAGCATGTTGACAGCGGTCACGCCGTCGATGCTGCCCGCCTCGTTCATCTTGGCGATGATGTTGCCGGCGGCGTCATAGTCCTTGGTGACCTTCTCGACCGCGGAGCCGTCAGCCTTGACGACGTCGATCTCGATCTTGCCGGAGGTGGGCATATAGGGCTCGTACACGGGAGCAGCGGTCATGTTGCTCTTCTCGGCCTCGAAAGCGCCCTCGCCGTCGAGGAGCTTCTGAACCATGTCGGTGCGCATGAGGGGCATACGCTCGATATCGTTCACGCCGTCAAAGTACGGGGAGAAGTAGATGGCGCCGGTGGTGGTGTTGCCTGTGATGGAGAGGCGGACGATGGGGTTGGACTCGAGATAAGCCTTGAAGTTCGGCATCTGGTCGAGGTAAGCGCCGATGTTCACGACGACGCCCTGCTCGCCGTACTCGGTGAGCTTGGCAGCGGTGCCGGAGACCATGTCCACGTCACCCATGCGCTCTTTCCAGTAGTCGAATTCGTTGGCGGCGCTGTTGCCCTGATACTTGTCCTCGATCTTGATGCCGAGAACGTTCTCAACCTCGACCCAGGTGGGCTTGAGGTCGCCGGCGTGGTAGGTCTTGCCGTCGGCGAGGGTGATGCCTTCGCCCGCAACTTCGGCGTCGAGGCTCAGGCCGGTCTTGGTGGAGTTGTAGCCGGTGGCCATGCGCAGCACGGTGCCGGGGGCATAGCTCAGCTCAGCGGGAGCGGCCTCTGCGGGAGCGGCTTCAGCGGGAGCGGCCTCTGCGGGAGCGGCGGGCGCCTCGGTGGCGGCCGGAGCCTGATACTGGTCAACGTCGATCTTCTTGCCGCAGCCGGAGAGCAGGCCCGCAAACAGAGCCAGCGTCAGAAGGACTGCGATCACAGTCTTGAAGTTTTTCATGGGTTTCCTCCTTAATAAATATTACAGGTTTATTTTTACCGGTCCATACCGGTCAGGTACTGATTTTACTCCTTCACGCCGCCGACATTGGTGCCCTTGGCGAAGTATTTCTGGATGAAGGGGTAGATGATGAGGATGGGGACGATGGAGCAGACGATCAGCGCGTAGATGACGGAGTCGGAAGCGTAGGGCTGGTTCCAGCCGGCCATGGCCTCGGCGTCGGTGAACTCCTCGAGACGCAGACGGATGAAGACCTGCAGCGGATGCTCGTTGGAGTTGGAGATCATCTGGCGCGCCCAGAAGTAGCCGTTCCAGCGGGAGATGCCGAAGAACAGGGCAACGGTCGCGATGGTGGATTTGCACATGGGGAGATAGACCTTTGTGAGCACCTGGAACTCACTCGCCCCGTCGACGATGGCCGCTTCCTCGATTTCACTCGGTACGCCCTCGAAGGCGTTTCTGAGGAGGATGATGTTCATGGCGGCCATGCCCATGGCGATGACGACGAGCCATTTGTCATCCGTGATGCCGATGGCGTTGAAGACCTTCTGCGTATCCAGATAATTCAGATACTGCGGAACGATGCCGGCAGCAAACCACATGGTGAAGACGAGGAAGAAGTTGAAGAACTTGCGGAACAGCAGCCGCTTCTTGGACAGGGCGTAGGCGCCGAGGATGGAGTAGAACAGCGCCCAGACCGTGCCGTAGAAGGTGATGAAGAGGGTGTTCGAGTATGCGTTCCAGAACATGTTGTCGTTGAACATGCGGCGGAAAGCGTCGAACTGGATATTCTTCGGGAAGAGGACGATCTCACCGTATTCCACGGCGGCACGGCCGCTGATGGCGGCGGAGATCGCGTAGACGAAGGGATAGAGGCAGGCCAGCGCGAAGACCGTGAGCAGCGTGTAGCTGATGATCTTAAAGATCAGCTCGGAGACTTCAAGTTTTCTTTTCATCGCCGTCTCCCTCCTTTAGTAGAGCGAAACATCCGACGCCTTGCGCGCAATGGTGTTGGCGCCGATGACCAGCAGCATGCCGACCACGTTGTTCATCATTTCAGCCGCGGAGGCGATGCCCTTGGCAGCGCCGGCGAGACCGTAGCGCTGGGCAAAGGTGGACACCACGTCGGCCGTCACGTAAGTGTTGGTGTTATAAAGAAGAAGGACCTTCTCATAGCCGATGTTCAGCAGAGAACCGATACGGGTGATGAGCATGATGACGATGGTGGACAGGATGCTCGGCAGGACGACATAGCGCATCTGGGCCCACTTGCCGGCGCCGTCGATCTGGGCGGCTTCATAGCTTGTCGGGGAGATGGCGATGATCGCCGCGAAAAAGACGATGCTGTCATAGCCCGCGCTCTCCCAGATGCCGCTGATGATATAGATCGGACGGAAGAAGGCCGGGTTATTGAGCATGCCGGATTTCGCCACATCCTGGGAGATCCAGCCTATGTTCGCGAGGGCTTGCGCGAGAACGCCGTTTCCGGAGGTCGTGGAGCCCTGCTTGACCAGCATGACCACGAGAGAGGTCATAACGACAGTGGACATGAACTTCGGCAGGTAGGTCAGGACCTGGTAGACGCTTCTGGCGATGTTCGACTTGATCTCGTTGAAGAACAGGGCCAGGATGATGGGCATGGGAAAGCCGAAGCACAGGCCGTAGAAGCTGAGAATAAAGGTGTTGCGCATGGCGCGCCAGAACTCGGCGGACAGATCGTCCCCGCCGACGAGCAGACGCTTGAAGTACGAGAAGCCGGAGAAGAGCTGTTCGGAAACCGGCAGGACTTCGTCAGACACCTTGAAGCAGCCCAGCAGTTCGTACATGGGGAAGTAACGCCAGAACAGAAATACCAGGAGCATGGGGATCAACATGAGGTAGAGCCGCCAATCCTTGAGGATCGAACGTCCGACGTGCAGCCAATAGTGTTTTTCGACGTCGTCACGGACGGCCTGCTCCGGACTCTCCCGATAGGAGCCCGAGGCTTCGTCGTAGATGAGAAAATCTGCTGCTTTTGATTTCATCAAAATCCTCCTTTTTCCTCTTCCGTCTTGTGAATGCGCAGAAGATAATGCTTTTGATTCTCAAAGATTCCGTCCAGCCTCCGGGCGATCCAGAGGATCAGACCCGTAAACAGGAGGGAAAGTGCATCCGTTGTAAAAAAGCCGAGGGCGTTTCGAAAGCTGCTGCCCAGCGCCACCGCCAGAAGGGCGCGGCCGAGCTGCATCAGAAGCAGGGTACCGAGACCGAAGCACACGGTCAAAAAACTGTCGAGGCGTATCCGCTCCCCACCCAGCCTGTTCAGGGGGAGAAGCATCGCGAGACTGAGGAGATTGCCCGCGCAGTATATGAGAAGCTGCCGGGCGCTGCCGCGGGAGGCGAGGCAGAACACCGCGCCGCCGAGACATGCATGGATTGCAGCCCAGGGGCCCCAGCGCATGAGCACAATGGCCGTGAGTGCCGCCGTGACCGACACGGTATAGAGCTGATCCGGATACCAGCGTGTGGCGGAGCGGACCAGCAGAAATTCCGACACGCACAGGATGACCGCGAACAGCGAAAGATCAATGCCGCGATACTGCTGAAAACTGAGCTGTCGCTTCATGGTGTTCCTTTTCTTGTTTGTTTTTTTCGTATTATTTCCGTAACATTTTCTTCTTGATGATATAATAACAGTTTTACCACACAGTCAACATGTTCAAATCGGAGAACATGCATGTCAAAAACGGTGGCATCTGCGGAAACCCTTTGCCCTGCCGTTTTGCCCTATGTTATAATTTCAGCCGAGACAAAATCCGACCGCGGCGCTCCTTGTTCGGCCGATCCTGTACATGGCAAAAACGGAGCCGCGAGAAAGAGGAAAATCATGCGGGAAATCCATGTCAGGCCGGGAGAGGATCTGCAGGCCGTCTTTGACCGGGCGGAGCCCGGCAGCGTCGTCCGTCTTGCGGCGGGCGTCTACCGCCAGAAGCTCATGCTGCAAACGCCGAAGCTCACGATCACCGGCGATGGGGCAGACAGGACCGTCCTCATCAACGGCGACTATGCCAGGAAGCTGGATGAACAGGGCCGGGAGTACAACACCTTCAGGACCTGGACGCTCGCCGTCTGTGCGGACGATGTGACCATGCGCGGCCTGTCGGTTGTGAACGACGCCCTCGAGCCCGCCGAGAAGGGGCAGGAGGTAGCGCTGAGCGTGTACGGAGACCGGTTTTCCATGGAGGACTGCGTACTCCGTTCAACCCAGGACACGCTCTTTCTCGGCCCCCTGCCGGACGATCTGATCGTCCGCTATGACGGATTCCTGCCCGATGCGCTGCGTCAGGCCCGGCGCCTCACCCAGCGCTTCGAGCGCTGCCGGATCGAGGGCTCGGTCGATTTCATTTTCGGCTGCGGAGAGGCTGCTTTTACCGACTGCGAGATCGTCTCCGTCTTTGACGGGAGAGGGATCGGCTTCGCGGCGGCGCCCGCCCATGAGCTGCGGCAGGAGGAGGGTTTTCTTTTCCGCGGCTGCCGCTTCACCGCCGGAGAGGGCGTTGCGGACGGGACCGTCTTTCTTGCGCGCCCCTGGCGGGACTACGGTCTCTGCCGCTTTGAACACTGCAGCTACGGCGCGCACATCAAAGCGGCAGGCTTTGATCCCTGGCGAGATTCCGGCAGGGACCGCACAGCCAGGTTTTATGAGACCCCGGCCGTTCCCGGCAGAGTCGCCTGGGTGCGTTAAATCTTCTGATACAGGTTTTCGAGAAACTCGCGGGACCGGACGGCGTTTTCGTTTGTGGTGTTCTCCAGGCTCGCCTGGATGAACGGCTTTCTGGCTTTGAGGAAACGGAGTATCCCGGTATAGTCCATCTCTCCCGTTCCCGCCGCGACACTTACGAGCCTGCCGTCCGTACGCACAAAGTCCTTGAGATGGACCATGGCGATATAGTCGCAGAGCTTTTCCATGGCGTCGCCGAACACGCGCTCCCGATCGTCCGCATTCTCCATGCAGAGGAGGTTCACAGGGTCGAAGATGATGCGCAGGCTGGGACTCTCCATCCCACGGATCACCTCGAGGGCGCGGTCGGCATTATAAACGATATGGTTCCACACAGGCTCGATGGCGAGGGTTGTGCCGCAGCGTTCCGCACATTCCAGCACCGGCTCCAGATTCCACATGAAGGTTCTGAGCGCCTCGCTGCCATGGGTGTTCGCATCGAGCTTATAGGCGGCGTTCGGCGCGCCGGTCTCGGTGCCGACCATGCCGATGCCCGCGAGAGAGGCCACGCGAAGACTCCCGAAATATCGGCTTTGAAACGCGTTGAGTTTCTCCCTGTCGGGATGGGCCAGATTCAGATAACAGCCGAGAACGGCCACGTCCAGCTCCTGCTCGTGAAAGACGCGGCGGATATAGGCTGCCAGTCCCTCCGTCAGTGCGGCATAGTCAAAGTCCACGCCTTTGATGCACTTGGAGAGGGCCAGGTGTACGCAGGTAAATCCCTCCGCATGTGCTTTGGCCGCCCGCGCTTCCAGGGTCTGCTCACTCTCCGCTTCGTTTGCGTTGACATCGTGAAGGCGAATTCCCAGCTGCATTTTGTACTCCTTTACCAATTTTTTCAGGTATTTTTGTCTTCTTTGCACAAATACAGAATCTGTTTTCCAAATACATTTATTATATTTTACATGATTTGTCTCTTCAGTAATACCGAAAAGGCAAGATAATCTGCTGCACTTTACTGTTTTTTCAACACCCCGGAGGTGGAAACATGACAAACGAGAAAAGAACCAGCACCGGAGAAATCAGCAGGGTCTATGTAGATCGACGGACGAGAGAACCGGGCTACGGGATGCCCTCCCACCACTGCCACCCGTACTTTGAGCTGTCCTATATCGAACACGGCTCCTGCCGTTTTTTCATTGAAGACGCCATGTACGATCTGCATGACGGCGATTTCCTGCTCATCCCGCCGGAGCTTCTGCACACGACGCGCTATCTGTTCGGGACCTGTCTGCGCACGGGGATCTATTTCTGCAGAACGGATCTCGGGGATGAGCTTTTTCCCTTTCTCCCCGGTGGAGAGGAGTTCCTTGGGGAGGTGCGGATCTTTCAGGCGAGTCCCTCTTCCCGCCGTCAGATCGGACAGCTCATGGAGCGCATGGCCGCCGAGGAACAGAGTTTTGATGAACGCTCCCCTCTCCTGCTTTGCTCGCAGCTCCACGAACTGCTTCTGCTGTGCAGCCGTGTCTGCACCGTCCTGACGGACAGCCCCGCCAACATCCACACCACCGACCGGCAGGTCCTCCAGGCGGCTCGCTATATCAACGAGCATTTCCGCCAGCAGATCAGCGCCGCGGACATTGCCACCGCCTCCGGCTTCAGCCCGAACTATCTCAGCCGAAAATTCCGCGAGGCCGCCGGGATCGGCGTCCACGACTATCTGGTGTTCATCCGGCTGCGCAACGCCGCCTTCGAACTGATCACCACCGACGACAGCGTGACAGATATCGCCCTGCGAAGCGGCTTTTCCGACAGCAATTATTTTAAGGATGTTTTCAAGAAGAAGTACGGCATCACGCCGCGGGAATACCGCAAGAACCGCTGAAGCGGAAGAATCGAGGCGATAACATGGCACTTCAAGCAGAGCTGAGCAGCCGTGACCGGCGTTTTCTGGAGATGAGCCTTCACGCGCCCATGTGGAAGGTCGTGCTCTATGTCGGGACACCTCTTGCGCTGTATCAGGGCCTTGCCATTTTCTTCACCATACTTGATACCATGATGGCCTCCCATATCAGCAAGGAGTCCGTCTCGGCTGTGGCATATCTTGCGCAGATCAATCTGCTGCTGTCCTCTGCGGGCGGCGGCCTTGCGGTCGGCGCCGGGATTCAGATCAGCCGTGCCTACGGAGAGAGGGACTTTCTTCTCGTGCGCAGGCGGGTAAGCAGTCTTTATGCCATCAGCCTCACGACAGGGCTCCTTCTGCTTGCGCTCATTCTTCCCTTTGCCGGCGGCTTTCTGCGCCTCGCCGGGACGCCGGAAGAGCTCATCACCGTAGGTGAGGCGTATTTCCGTGTACAGCTTTTCGTGATGGTCGTAAACTTTCTCAACAGCGTCTATATCGCGGTGGAGCGCGCCCGCGGAAACGCAAGGCGCATCTTCCTGCTGAACATTGCGGCCATCCTGGTAAAGCTCTCGCTGACAGCTTATTTTGTCTATGTGCTGAAAAGCGGACTCGACATGATCGCCGTGGCGTCCCTTCTGTCCGAGCTTGTGCTGTTCGCCTTTGCGGTGCGCTTCAGTCTCGCGGGGGAAAACGCCTTCAGCTTCTCCTTCCGGGCTATCTCCCTTGACCGCAGAGTCACGCTGCCCATGATCCGCCAGTCGCTGCCGGTGATCGCGGAGAAAGCCCTTTTTGCATTCGGCAAGACCATCGTCAATTCCATGTGCGCCCTTTACGGCCCGCTGATGGTCGGGGCCATGGGCGTGTCCAACAACCTGGGCGGCATCACCACAAACCCCCAGAACGGGTATCAGCAGGGCAGCTCCGCCATCATCAGCCAGAACTTTGGGGCCGGCAGCTACCGCCGCGTCCTCGAGGCCTTCTATGTCACAGCGGCGGTCAACATGCTGCTCGGCGCGCTTATCTCTGGTCTGGAGCTCTGGCAGCTCCGGTTTTTGTCCAGCCTCTTCGACGGCGGCAGCGAGAGCTTTCGAAATATGATCGCCCTGGTCTATCGCTATGAGGCGCTGGGCGCGGTCCCGCTGGGCTTCAACGCGGCAGTGATGGCACTGCTGTACGGGCTCGGCAAGACGCAGCTCACCCTGATTTTGAATTTCTCCCGCGTCTTCGTCTTTCGCATTCCCGTTTTCTGGCTTCTCCAGCACTGCACAAATTTCGGCGAGGCCAGCGTCGGAATCGTGATGATGGTCAGCAACATCTCCGTCGCCCTTGCCGCAGGAGCGGCCGCCTTCGCGGTGATCCGCCGCTTCAAGCGGGAGCATCAGGTCATGTAGTATCCCCGGCGAACCCCTTTCCGAAGAACAATTCATACTAGAACCTCATAAAAACCTTTAATTTCTTAAAGGTTTTTATAGCACCGTAAGGTGCGTAGAGGTTCTGTATGAGACGCATTTTCAGCGCCTTTGCGCTGAAAATGCCGCGGGAACCGCGGCTTATCTGATTAAATCTTTTAATCAGATAATAGTATCAGCTTCTGATCAGAAAGTATAAAGATATAAAAACGGCGAAATCGTATGTAATTGCGATTTCGCCGTACTTTTATGTCATATTGTGCCGCCGTATATCAGTTTGCTCTTTCTGTGCGCTGTCGGCTCTGCTCTGTGTTTGTGATTTCTGTTTCCTGCGGCCTCGCATTTAATCCCTGCGGAAGAGGTCGCGGGTGTATACCTTGTCCTCACTGTCGCGGAGGACGTCGTCGAAGCGATTGGCCAGGATGACGTCCGAGCGCGATTTGAAGGTATCCAGATCGTTCACGATCTCGGAGCCGAAAAAGGTCTCTCCATCGGCGAGACTGGGCTCATAGATGATGACCCTTGCGCCCTTCGCCTTGATGCGCTTCATGACCCCCTGGATGGAGGACTGGCGGAAATTGTCGCTGTTGGCCTTCATCGTGAGTCTGTAGACGCCCACGGTGATATTCTTTTCCCGGCTCGCGTCCCAGCTGCTGTTGGCCGTGTAATATCCGGCCTTCTCCAGCACTCTGTCGGCTATAAAGTCCTTGCGGGTGCGATTGCTCTCCACAATGGCCTGGATGAGATTCTCGGGCACATCCTCATAATTTGCGAGGAGCTGCTTGGTATCCTTTGGCAGGCAGTAGCCGCCGTAGCCGAAGGACGGATTGTTGTAATGGCTGCCGATACGCGGATCAAGGCACACGCCGTCGATGATCTCGCCGGTGTTCAGGTTTTTGATCTCGGCGTAGGTATCGAGTTCATTGAAAAAGGAGACGCGCAGGGCAAGATAGGTATTGGCAAAGAGCTTGACTGCCTCCGCCTCCGTAAAGCCCATGTAGCGTACCGGTACATCAGGCTTCTCCGCCCCCTCCAGGAGGAGGCCTGCAAACTTCTCAGCCGCCGGTCGCGAGTTCTCGTCGCAGCCCACGATGATGCGGCTCGGGTAGAGATTGTCGTACAGCGCCCGGGATTCCCGCAGAAATTCAGGGCTGAACAGGATCCGGTCGGTCCCGAATTGTTCCCGGACAGCTCTGGTATAGCCAACCGGGATCGTGCTCTTGATGACCATATACACATCGGGATTGGCCTTTCTCGTTTCGAGGATGGCGTCCTCCACGGCGCTTGTGTCGAAATAGTTTTTGCGGCTGTCATAATTTGTCGGCGTTGCGATGATGACGAGCTCCGCAGAAGCATAAGCCGCGGCCTTGTCGGTGGTGACGTGCAGATTCAGCTTCCGCTCCCCTTCCCTGGCCTCACGGAAGAAGCGCTCGATCTCGCTGTCCTGAATGGGGCTTTCAAAGCGGTTCAGCTTCTCCGCCTTGGACTCCGTGGTGGTGATTGCCGTGACCTCATGGCGCTGGGAGAGCAGCACTGCAAGGCTCAGTCCCACATAGCCAACGCCCGCGACCGTAATCTTCATGACTCTGTATCCTTTCTCCGGCATGCCGCCGGGAGCACGCCGCTTTCTCTTCAGCGCTGATAATATGCCTTATACCATTCGGCGAAGGCCCGCAGGCCCTCGCGTATGCCGATCTTCGGCGTGAAGCCGTAATCCCGCTCCAGAGCCTCGGAATCGGCATAGGTGACGGGCACGTCCCCCGGCTGCATGCCGACAAGCTCCCGGTGCCCTTCAAAGTCATAGTCCGCGGGCAGGATGCCCGCGCGCACCAGCTCCTCCTGCAGCACGGCAACATAGTCCAGAAGGTTCACGGGCTGACCGCCGCCGATATTATAGACCGCATAGGGCGGAAGCGGCAGGCCGTCCGGCCCCTTCCCTCTCGGCGGCGCGCCGCGCATCACGCGGACGATCCCCTCGACGATATCGTCGATATAGGTAAAGTCCCGCTTCATGTCGCCGTAGTTGAAGATCCGGATCGTCTCCCCGGCGGCGAGCTTTTTGGCGGCGCTGTAATAGAACATGTCCGGCCGCCCCGCGGGGCCGTATACCGTGAAAAAGCGGAGGCCTGTGCACGGGATCTCATAGAGTTTGGCATAGGCGTGGGCAAGCAGCTCATCGCTTTTCTTGGTCGCGGCATAGAGGGAGACGGGGTTATCGACCTTGTCGTCTGTGGAAAAGGGAACCTTTTTGTTCCCGCCGTAGACGGAAGAGCTCGAGGCATATACCAGATGCTCCACCGGGTAATGGCGGCACGCCTCGAGGAGATTATAGAAGCCGATGATATTCGACTCGATATAGGCGTCCGGATGGTCGATGCTGTAGCGGACGCCGGCCTGGGCCGCGAGGTTCACCGCAAGGTCAAAGCGATATTCCTCGAAAAGACGGCCGATCAGCGCCTTGTCCCCGATGGAACCGCGAACGAAAATGTGCCTGACATGCGACCCGGCCGCAGTCTTTTCGATCTCCCGCAGGCGCCACTCCTTCAGGCTGACCTCATAATAGTCGTTCATATTGTCCAGGGAGACGATGGTCCCCCCGTCCATTTCGCGCAGCAAACGGATCACCAGATAAGCGCCGATAAAGCCCGGCGCCCCGGTGACGAGGATCGTCTTGCCGTTAAGTTCAACGGGTGTTTTCATTGGCTGCTCCTTTTCCGTCTGTTTACGTCCGATTGCGAAACGCTCTCATGTCCCGCCAGGCCGGATCTTCGCAATCGGCAAGGTCTGTTTCAGGCGACCGCCGTAAAGTCGAAGCCGCGCTCAAGGGCATAGCTCTGGGCATAGCTCTCTTCCGCGCCGAAGATCATCAGTTTCGTCCTGTCGCCAAAGGCGTCCTGCGCAATCTCCGTTGTACCCGCCGGGATATAGATGCAGGCGAGATTCGGGCAATCCGCAAAGGCGCACGCCCCGATCACCGCCGTGCTCTCCGACAGCTTCACGCCCGCGAACGCGCCGCCGGAGAAGGCCTCCTCGCCGATCTCCGTAAGGCCGGAGGGCAGGACAAGGTCGTACCAGTACACCGTCAGTACAGCTTCCTCGGAATAGACTGCGCCCGCGAGGTTTGAAACCTCGCAGCGGTAGAGACGGCCGGTATCGGCCTGCGTCGGGGTAAGCGTCAACGTACTCGTGTCAGCGTCGGGAACACTCTCCCACTCGTCCGCTTCGCCCGTGCGGGTCTGCCATGAAAACTGCAGGTCGCCGCCGCTCGCTTCCGCCGTGAAGCGCGCTTCTTCGCCGGCGAAGACGGAAGTGTCCGTCGGATGCGCGGCGATTTCAGGAGCGTAATCGAAGGTCGGCAGGGCATAGGCCGCGGCAAAGCTCGGATCATTGGCATATCGGTCCCCCAGCTCGGATACATTGCCGACCTTGTGCTCACTAAGCCAGGTCTCGCTCCCCTTGAGGAAATAGCGATAGTTCTCCGGCGGGGAATAATCATGGTCCCAGGTCGCGTCCAGGCAATAATACCGGCTTCCCATCTTCACGATGTTCCAGGCGTGGTGCATCGCAGAGGAGGTGATGATACGGGTGTCGATGCCGGAGGCGAGACAGAGGCGATAGAATGCGGCGGAGTACCCCTGGCAGACCGCCGCGTTCCGGACCAGCGCTCCATAGGCGGTATAGGAAATATCCGTGCCGCCCGTATATACGACATGTTCGCACAGATAGCGGTAGATCGAGAGGACCTTTTCATAGTCGCTCTTTCCCTCGAGCGAGAGGCTCGTCAGGATATCGGCCGCGACCTCGTCAAGCTCCGCCTCCTGATCGGCATTGACGTAATGGTTCAGCGTAAAAATGAATTTGCAGTAGTTCTTGTCGTCTGTGGCGCCGATGGCGCCCTTCGCATTGTATCCGCCGAATTCATAGCGGAGATAGTCTCCCTCCGTGGGGTTGCCGGTATGGGCAAAGGCAATGCTGACGAGCTCGCTGCACAGTGCTTTCCACATGGCCTCACCCGGCTCTTCTTCGGTGACGAGATAGATGATCGCCTGGTCCTCATACTCCTTGATCTGTGCCCGGAGTTCCAGGCCGGCTGCCTCCGTTGTGGTATTGAATATGCCGCTTTCTCTCCGGAATTTGGCGTCTGAGTCATCAGCGCCGCCCTCCATCATCTCGATCAGATCCCGGATATCCGCCGCAAGCTCCTCTTCGCTCTCGGACGGCGTCGGGAGATCCGCCTCGGTGATGACGTCCTCATAGATGGGATCGATGTAGGAATAGCTGAAGGTATACACCTCGTACCGCAGTTTCGGCTGCAGCGTCAGAAACTGTTCTGTGTTTCCCTCTTCTGCGCTGAAGTGTTCCTCCAGATCCGCGTAATGCCCGCTCTCATCATGAAAGCGGTAGGTATATTCTCCGGGCCGGAGGAGATAGACGCCGGGCTGTGCCGTGCCGCTGTCCGGGTCCGAAGCGATTGGCAGCGCGGCGCCGTGGCTGTCGAGAATCGTGAGACAGGCAAGAAGCTCCTCCCTGTCCGTCAGGAAGCGGACCGTGACCGTGTCCCCCTCCTCCGCATGCGCCGCCGGGGCCAGGAGCAGGCACAGCAGCGCACACAGCAGCGCACACAGCGTCCCGCAGGTTTTTGTTGTCATGCTCTTTCTCCTCTCCCTGTCCCGGGTTTTTGATCTTTCTTTTGGTGTGATTCCGAATGGTAACACAAAAATATGAACAATACAAGCGCGCCGGATATTTCCGTCACGTTTCGCCGTCCGGGTCCCAGGGGAGCGTCACGAAGGTCGCCTCATGGCCCATGGCCGGCAGCAGCTTCTCCAGCAGATCCTCCGTCCTGATCCGGAGCGAGGAGGTATTGATGCAGGGGTGCATGCCGATAAAGGGTTTTGCGAGCAGGTCCCGGTCGATGAGAAGGCGGGCTTTCTTCTCCCTGTCGTTCATAAGCCCCAGCACGCTCACGGAGCCGGGCGTGATGTCGAGGACCTGCAGCATCTGCTCCGCGCTCGCAAAGGAAAGCCTCGCAGAGCCGATCTGTTTGGACAGGAGCTTCGTCTTGAAGGGCTTCTCCCCGGGCATGAGCAGCAGCCACAGCTCCGTCATCTGCCGGTTTGTGAGGAAGAGGTTTTTGCAGATCTCGCAGCCGAGAAGCTGTTCGATCGCATGGCAGGCCTCGATGGTGTCCGCATGCTCGTGATCGGCGCGGGCGTATTCCACCCCGAGAGAATCGAGCAGGTCATAGCAGCGCTCCTCCTTGGGGATGCGCTTGTCGTCGGGTCTTCCGACATGGAGGACAGGGTCAATGTTCATGTCTCTTCCCTCTGTTTCAATCAGGTTTATGCTTCCCGCATCACGTCGGAGAAGAAGCGCAGGGCGTTGCCCCGGCAGATTTTCTCCGCATTCCCCGTTCCGAAGCGGTCGGCGATCTGATCCCGCAGGCGGACAAGGCCGCAGTAATCTCCCATCTCCAGGGTGCACTCGATCCCGTCAAAGTCGGAGCCGAGCGCAACGCTCTCGATCCCCGCCCGATCCGCGATATAGGCCATATGGCGGAGGATATCCTCATTTGCGGTATGCGTATCGCCATTGAGAAAGCGCGAATAAAAGTTTACGCCGCACACGCCGCCCGCGTCACCCAGGGCGCGGAACTGCCGGTCCGTGAGATTGCGGCTGTGGTCGCAGAGCGCACGGGCGCAGGAGTGGGAAGCCAGAAACGGTTTTCTGCTCTCGCGTACCACGTCCCAGAAGCCCCCCTCCGACAGGTGGGACACATCGACCGCCATGCCGAGGCGCTCCATCTCCGCCAGCACCTCAAACCCGAAGGACTTGAGGCCGAGGCTGTGGAGAGCCGGGTCCCCGGAATTGGGATAGCCGATGCAGTTTTCATAGTTCCAGGTGAGGGTGATGAGACGTACGCCGAGCGTATACATCTGCTGCAGGCGCTCGATCTTGCCGTCGATGCAGGCGCCGTCCTCCACCGTGAGCAGCGCCGAGACCACGCCCGCCTCCCGGTTTTCCCGGATCTGCGACATGGTCCGTGCCGGGGCGAGGCGGCCGGGATATGCCTTCGTCTCCCGGTCAAAGATCGAAGCCAGCCGGAGAAAAAACTCCCAGGGCGTCTCGAGCACGTGAAACTGCCGGGCACAGTCATGAGACGGAATGAACGCCGCGAAGCACTGGAGCATCGCCTCTCCCCGCCCGAGCTTGTCAAGGCTGATGTGTCCCGGCGCGTTTTCCAGCGTACACGCCGCCTGCTGCAGGGTCAGAAGCGTATCACAGTGCAGATCCACAAAACAGGGTTTATTCATGCGGCTCCTCCGTTTTTCCGATTTCCGCCGGCATGGGCTGCCCCGCATCCAGAAGCGGCAGATACCAGCTCTCGTAATACCAGGGTCTTTCATCCTCGCCGCCCGGCCAGCGATCCCCCCAGGGGCGCAGATAGATCACATAGTGAAAACCGCCTTTTCCGACAGCCTTGTACTGTCCCTCGATCGAGACGAGCGTGCCGCATTCGTCCCCGCTCTCCATGAGCGTCCAGTCGGATTTCGCGAGCTCGCGGTCGAGAAAGCTGCCTGACAGGCAGCGAAGCTCTCCCTCGTCCTCCGCAAGGACCGCCTCAGCCAGGCGCGTCTCCTTCGGCAGATCCTCATCCCACAGGATAAGGCGCAGTCCGCCCTCGCCGTCCCGGTCGATCTCCGCGCAGCAGTCCCAAAAATACCCATACATCTTGGACCAGTCTCCGCTGCAGCGATCCATTTTCCACCAGCCGTACCAGTCCCGCGGGAGCTCCCCGTCCTGAGCGGGGAGCGCAGCGGCGCAGGCGCTTCCCGCTGTGAGCAGAATGAGCGCGAGGAGAGAAAGCAAACAGGCGGCAGTTTTTTTGACGCGGCGCATCTGAAACACCTCCCCGGCAGTTCAGCCCAGTCTGACTACGATCATATCGTCGATCCTTCGAATGGAGCCGTCATAGGGATACTCCGCCATGGCAAGGACCCGTGGGTCCTCCTCCAGCGCTTGCGTTGTCTCCTCGTCCGCGAAGGGGATATCCAGGCCGAGGTAGAAACGGATCAGATTTTCGCGGGAATAGATGTTGACAAGATCCCGGTTCACGCCCATGAAGAGCTCCGTGTCCATCTCGGGGAAGCTATGCAGGAGATTTTCCTGCCGTCCCACGAGGGCCAGGGAGGTATTTTCGTCAAAGCCCTCCGTGTTCATGACACGGGTCGTGAGCACGGTATAAAAGGCGAGGGCGTTTTCGGTCTGGAGCTGCATTTTCAGATAGCACATATTGGCAAAATATACATTGCCGACCGTGACGAGCGCGAGGGCCAACGCCAGCAGCCCCTCGGCCATATGCGCAGGCTTCCTGATCCGCTGCGCCGCCATGCCCATGAGCAGGTACACGCACACGAAGCTGTACAGAACCAGCGTGTGGATAGATTCCCGGGACATGATGAGAAACATGCAGCAGATGCTCAGCGGCAGAAGGAGTATCAGTACCAATGTAAGGGCCGTATGCAGCGGGCTCTTCTTCCGGAAGGAAATCCAGAGAAGCGACGCGAGTGTCAGAACCCCCAGGGCAATATGGAGCCAGCGCAGAGGTTCCGATGTGATAAGATAGAAATTGCGGAATGAAAAGATGTACCAAAAGGCGTCGTAGGCCATGCGGATCCTGCGCGGAAGGGTCACGGCGCCGTTTACATTCTGCACCACATAGTCGTTGAATTCGGCGCCCGTCAGGCGAAAGACAAGCTGCGTCACGCCGTAATAGAGCGCCACCGACAGAAGCAGCGCCCCCAGCGCTTTCACCCCGAAGCGGATGATCCCGGAGACAGAGCGCTCCGCGTCGAGGGCATCCCGGATCATCACCAGCACAAGCAGACTTGCCGCGAGTGCAATATACGCCTGATAGATTCCCAGCGCCAGCACGAGCAGCGCAATGCTCAGGCAGAAGCGCACTGTGCCTCCCCTGTGCAGCAAAAACACCGCGAACGTGGCGAGGAAGAAAGACCAGGCATAGGGCGCGGCTGTGAACATGAAGCAGAAATTCCCTGTGAGTGACGGGAAGCTCACGACCACGGCGGGCAGCAGGATGCGTAGGGCCCCGCCGCGGATATCCAGCGTTTCCAGCATCAGGCAGGCCGCCGCCGCGATCAGCACGAGACTCACGATCCCGTAGATCCAGGGCATGGACCAGTCCGGGAACAGGACCTTCACGAGCTCCAGGCCCCAGCGGCCCGAGGTCACCGTCGCCCCCTTTCCGAAGAGCGACTCGATCTCATCGTGGTTGAGGAGCTTGTTTGTGAAGGCATATCCGTGGGCGCAGAGCCCCGCGATCAGCGCCGCGAAAAAGGGCGCGCGGTATTTCCGCCCCAGGACGGCGGCCCCGGCGCGGAGATTCCGATATGCGTCGTCAGCTGTCATTATCGAAGCTCAACCTTTCGAAAGAATGTAAAAAGTCCGTAGGCCGCGATGGGCAGGGCCAGCACGAGATAGGGCAGCGCGTACTGACTCTTGGCTTCAAAGAGCAGATGGTACAGCAGGCCCCCGAGCAGAATCAGCGGGAGCAGGCAGCGCAGCAGATCTTTTTTTCGCCACAGGCGGAGGATCCCGAACAGAAGCCCCAGGAAAGCAAACTGCTGGTACTGGTTCATCAGGGCGAGGGTCCGCTTTGCCCCGCTGCCGCAGAGGAGATTATACAGGGCGCCCTTGCTGCTGTAGCTCGGAAAGACCTGGTTGATCCAGAGGGAGCCGCAGCTCGGTTCATTCCACTGGCTGCGGAGCTTTCCGGAGAAGAAGCTCAGGGTATATGCGCGGTGCGCCCGGAAATATCCGAGGCGCTCCGAGAGAAACTGCTTTGCGCTCTCCGCGGTCGCTTCCGCGTCATGCCCGCTGGATTCAAAGGCCGTGACCGTATGCTCCTCCCGGTACCAGCCGGGGGCGGCGTATCCATCGTCAAAGCCCATGGCCATCCAGGCGATCATGGGGATCCCATCGCCGTAGCGCACGCCGAGGCGGAGCTCATAAATCCTCTGCGGCAGGGACGGAAGCGTGAGCACACAGGCCGCCGCGAGCAGAAAGCACAGCAGCGATTCACGTGAGGGCTGCCGCAGCAGCATCACGAGCCACACGCCGCCCACCGCCACGCACACAATCAGAAGGTTCAGCTTCAGCGTGACGGCAAGCGTAAGAAAGGCGGCGCAGAGAAAGGCGTGCCTTCTCGCGCCCTTTTTCATATAAAGCAGGAACATCCAGACCGCCGCGGCGCCGCAGGCAAACGCGGGCACACTGCCGTAGAGATAGGGCAGCGTCAGGATCGGCGGAAGGCAGCAAAACAGGAGCAGGATCAAAAGCTTCCGGATACGCTCGTTTTTAAAAAGCAGACCCGTGATCTCGATGAGCGCGTGGTACTCCAGCAGCAGCCACAGCAGATTGACCTCCTGCAGGGCGATCACCGCATAGCCCTCGGGCTCTCCCCGCAGGGCGATCCCGAACAGGCGGAAGAGTATCTCGGAATAGAGCACATAGCCGAGCTGGAAGGGAAAGCGGTAAAAATAACTTTCACTCAGAACGGCATAGTCCCCCAGCGCCGCACGCTGGGCGCCGTAGGTCACGAGGAAGGAATCGCTGTAGGTCGGGGCGCGCAGCTTGGTCGTTGCGATATAGGCGGTGCCGAAGAGGAAGGTCCAGATCAGAAGAGCGCGTTCCATGCGCGGGATGCGGATGCCGTCCCCGTGGAGGTAGAAAAGATAGCCCGCGGACAGCAGGATCGCGAGCACAATGATATTGACGAAGACATTATCTGCGTAAAAGTCTATATTCTCTCCGGAGACATTCTCCGTATTCAAAACGCTTGTCTCCCGGAAGGCCGCATATGTAAGCGCCAGGACAAAGGCGAACACGAGTATCAGCACGAGCGCCGCAGCCGTCTTTGAGACAAAGCCGGAGAATCTGTCCAATCGTCCGTTCTTCACAGTCCGCCTCCCGCACCCCATAGGTATGATTTATGTAAAACTGATTATATCGCATCTTTGGTCTTTTGTGAATGGTTTTTTCGTCTTTTTACAAAATGATCCCCCCGTCGTATGTGACAGGGGGGGGGAGTGAAAGGATCATTTTTCCGATTTCCTTTTTCCGAAGCTGATTTTCCGCAGCAGCAGCAACAGCACCGCAAGATAAGCGGCCGCGACGCCGCAGACCACGACGGCCATAAGGTCGGAGCGGGCGGCGAGACTCACCAGCACCAGTACCGGCGCGCCGAGGACGATTCCGACGCTGCTGCCGCTGACAAGGTTGTTGGCGGCGGGGGTCTTGAAGTCGTTGTCAATCTCGCGCAGCAGGAGGATACCCGAGGAGATGGTGCCGGTCATCATGCCGTACATGGAGATAAGGCCCTCATAGTAGTAATCGGGATAGGCCCATCTGCATACGCGCTTGAGATGAAACCAGGTGAACACGCCCCCGCAGACGGACATAAGAATAAAGTAAAACCAGAGTCCGCTCAAATCCTCGATATTGATGGAGGCGATACCCGCGACGATCATGATGTCGAAGAAGAAACCGGAGATGCGGTTTAAGAGATAGTTGTTCTGATACTGCCGCTCGATCAGCCCGCTCTTTCTTCCCTTCTCGAGAAGGGCGCGCAGAAGGATCGCGACGGCGGAGCCGATGATAAAGTTAAAGCCCCAGAGGAGGGTATTGAGGGTTTTGGCGAGCCCCTCGGAGACGGCGGCAAGGCCGGAGGTGAGCCCCCGGGTGACAAGATAGGTGATGAGGTAGGTCATAAGGACCATGGCAAGCTGTACGGAGAGGCGGTCGACGGAGTCCGCCACAGGCAGCTCGTTCTTATCCTGGAAGAAACCTACGGAGAGGTCGTCATCCGAAAAGTGCTTCAATGGCTTCACGCTGCCGCGCTTTGCCAGCACGTTCAGCAAAATGACGCCCACGATGCAGGCACAGAGATAGCCCGCCGCCGCAATGGCGAGACCGAAGCTGCGTCCGCCCGCAAAGCCGAGATTCTGATAGCTGGTGCCCACGTTGTTGGCCTGACCGGGTCCCTGGCCGAAGCCCATCGGCAGCAGCAGGCCGGAGGCCTTGAAAAGGCCCGGCATCAGGGTATAGCCGAGGGTGATGCTGATGAGAAGGCCGATCACGCCCTGGACCATATAGGTGCTCACGATGATGACGCCGGACTTTAGGGCCGCATAGTCGCTGTGGTTTGCCTCCCGGTTCGTCACGCGAAGGCTCATGGCGATAAAGCCCAGCGCAATGCCATGATAGACGAGGACCTCCATGATCTCCCCGTCAATGCGGATAAGGCCCGTATACTTGAGAATGAGCAGCAGAAAGCCGGCCATGACAGCCACAGGCATCATGGCGCTGCGGATCAATCTGACCTTGTTGCGCAGTATGTTGCTCACAAGGATTGCCCCGGCGATCAGGCCGAGCTGGATGACGATGTTCCATAGCGAGGCGTTCGCAGCTGAATAATCCATTGGTTTTCTCCTCAGTCCCTGCAGTTTTGCCAGACCAGCAGATATTTTCGCAGGCAGCAGTTCTCCCCTGCCCGAATTTCATAATAGCGCTCTCCCACCGTAAAGAGCAGGATTTTGGTCTTGACCATGGCCATGCTGTCGATCTCGGACAGTTCAAAGCGCCGGCCCAGGATCTCGATCGCGTCCGGTCTCTGGACAAGGGTCCCGACCCCGAGCGGGGTCTCCCGATGGCCGTTCCCGATCTCCCGCAGACTCAGACCCTCATCGGAAAAAAGAACGTCTTTTCCGCTTCGGCAATAGTCGGCCAGCATCCTGTCCTGCAGGCTCTCCCACTCTCTGATCGTCGCGACAGGCTCCGGCGGGTCAAAGAAGCCCTCCTCGGTATAGAGGAGATCCAGCCCGCAGGTACAGGTCACCCGGTCGCCGCGGCCGCGGATGTGCCCCGGCTCCCCACAGCGCGGGCAGAAGAAAAAACCCTGCTCGATCCCCTCGGCCCGGTTTTTGCCCCGGAAGCGCACATGCTCCGTCTCCTGGCGGGCAAAAGCGTCCTCCGAAAGATCCCGGTCGATGAGGGCGGTGATCTCGGGGCCTTTCATTTTTTTAAGCGCTTCCGGCGGGTAGATCCCGACAGGACCGCCGTGAACGCTCCCCTTCCGCCGGTTCTTTGCCCAGCGCGGGAAGCTGAGATATCCGCCCTCCAGCCGGTAGGTCACGAGCGGTACCCCCGCCATGAGGGCGAGCTTCCCGGTGGCCGGAAAAACCGGGTGCGTAAGCCCGTCCCAGGTCGCGTCCCCCTCCGCGAAGATACATACGCTGTCCCCGTCCTTCAGTGCGCGCAGAACGCTCATCACGGTATCCGCGCCCGAGGCGCCCTTTTTGCGGGGGATCGGCGCAACCAGCCACTCCAGCAGGCGGGAGATCCAGCCATGGCGAAAGATATGCTCGCTCGCCACGAAGCGGATGGGCATCTCAGGGAAGCTCATGCTGAGCAGCAGGGGGTCCCAGTTGGTGACGTGATTGGCGATGATGAGGCAGGGCCCCTCCGCCGTGCAGCGCACACTCTCGAGTGCAAAGCGGCGCACAAGAAAGCCGTGGGCCAGTTTGTATAAAAGCATCCATCTCTTTCTTCTCTTCACGCTTTGCACCCCCTTTCTATTTCTCCGGGATCAGATCCAGAAGGCTCTGCCGAAAGCCGTACTGTCTGCGCAGGGCCTCCGCCTTCTCGCGGCTCCCGCTCCGACGTCTGCCGGTATAATGCGCCCGGAGCATCAGGTTTTTGGGGGAATGTTCAAAGTCCACGAACTCGATCACATCCGCCTCATAGCCCGCGCCCTCCAGAACCGCCGCACGGACGGCGTCCGTCAGGAGGGCGGAGATCCGCTCTTTGATGATGCCGTGCTCCAAAAGCAGATCCAGCTCTCCCCCCTTTTGGATGGAGAGGTTCACCTCATGCTGGCAGCAGGGCACGGAGAAAATGTGCCGCACGCCATGCGCCACGGCATAGGCGAGGGCGTAGTCCGTCGCCGTATCGCAGGCGTGGAGCGTCACGACCATGTCGATCCTGGTCTCGGCCAGGCGGTCACGGGTCACATCGGCCACCTCAAAACGGAGGCCCTCATATCCGTAGCGCCCCGCGATCTCATTGCAGCGCGCCACCACATCCGCCTTCAGATCATAGCCGATGATCTCGGTTTTGAGTCCGCGGCGGACAGCGAAATAGTAGTACAGGATAAAGGTGAGATACGACTTGCCGCAGCCGAAGTCGAGGATGCGGATCGTGTCCCCGTCCTCCTTTACTTCCTGGGCCACGAGCTCCACGAAGCGGTTGATCTGGCGGAATTTGTCATAGCGGGCCTTTACGATCTGAAAGTCCTTTGTGAAGACGCCGAGATCCACAAGGGCCGGGATCTCCTCCCCCTCGCGGAGGATGTAGTCCTTTTCCCGGTTGTGGCTCTGCGCCCCGGCGGGGCGTGGGAGGGCGGCGCCGCTGCCGGTCTTTTTATAGCTGCCGTCACGCTTGAGGATGTATTGGCGGCTCTCCGTCTCCGTGATGAGCAGGACCTGGCGGAAGCGGCCCTCCAGTTTTTCCTCCGCCCAGGCGATGAGCGCGGATTCCGTGAAGTTTTCATGGAAGGCCTTGGTCCCCTCAAAGCGCTCGGCCTGATAGCGCCGCTCCCCCTTCAAAAGCAGGGGGCGCAGCTCGATCTTCTTTGCCCCGTTTGCATCCGTCGGCTGAGAGAAGACAGCCTTGATGAGCCCCGGCAGGCAGAGCGCGAGCTCCTGAGTGATCCGCGCCATATCAGCCACCGAAGAGGCGCTTGAGATTGAGCGCCGCGGCCTTGAGCTCGTTCTTGCTGTAGGAGTTGTTCTCATCCGCGAGGACCGCCGTGACCGCGTCCTTCGGTGTGAGCGCTCCGGCGACCATGGCGTCCACCAGCATGGCCTCGGCCGAGACGGTGTGCTCGGTCTTGTTGAAAATATACGCGTCGTCGATCTCCACGACGACGGCGTACTCCCCCTTGTCGTAGTTTCCCTTGGCGAGAAGCTGCTCCTTCACCTCGCTTGGCGTTCCGCGAAAGCTCATCTCGTGGAGCTTTGTGAGGTCGTTGCAGAGGCACATGCGGCAGAGGGCGCCGCTCTCGATAAAGAAATCCACAAGCTCCATGATGCGCTTCGGCGATTCATAGAGAGCAAAGGTTCTGGTGTCGCCGCGGCGCATCTTCTCCAGGAGCTTTCTCCGCTCCGCGTTTTCCCGGGGAAAGAAGCCGTAGAACAGAAAGCTCGAAAGGTCAAAGCCCGACACGGACAGCGCCGTCACCGCGGCACAGCAGCCTGGCACGCCGATGACCGGGATCCCCGCTTCCACGGCGGCCTTGATGAGCTCGTTCCCCGGGTCGGAGATGCAGGGCGTTCCCGCGTCGGTGATGACGGCGACGCTTTTGCCCTCGAGCATTTCGCTGATAAAATACTTCGCCTTGCCGTACTCGTTGAATTTATGGTTGGAGACCAGCTTGTTGCGGATCTCGAGTTTTCCGAGCAGCACCATGGAGCGGCGCGTATCCTCCGCCGCGATGATGTCGACGTCCGTGAGGATCTGCCTCCCGCGGGGCGACATGTCCCGGGAGTTTCCGATGGGCGTGGCGACAATATAGAGCTTTCCGCAGGGCGTATTCTCGTTCATGACGGTTTCCTTGATCCTTTAATTTTTTTACTGTTTGATTATAGCAAAAGGTCAGGGTTATGGCAAGAAAAAACACCGGGGATTACTCCCCGGTGTTGAAAGCATGTATTCAGTCAAGATTCAATCCGTCGTCGCAGATCAGGCCGTAGCCGCCCTGTTTGCGCTTATAGACCACAGAGAAGGCTTCCTCCGCGTCCATGTTCTTGAACACAAAGAACTCATGCCCCAGCAGATTCATCTGCAGGATCGCCTCTTCCGGCGACATGGGCTTGATGGAGAAGCGCTTGCTGCGCACGATCCGGAAATCCTCCGCCTCTTCCTCAACAGGCTCGTAGGCGGGGAGGATCTCTTTCTCCACCGCGCCCTCCCGGAGCTTCTTCTCAAGGCGGGTCTTGTTCCGGCGGATCTGCCTCTCGATCGCGGCGACGCCGGAGTCGATGGAGGCGTACATATCATTTGTCAGTTCGCTTGCACGGTAGTAGATACCGTTGTTGTGGATGGTGATCTCAGCCTTGTGTCTGCCGCGCTCGATGCTGAAGGTGACAAAGGCCTCGCCCTCGTTCCGGAAGAATCTGTCGAGCTTGCCGATCTTTTTGATCGAATAGGCGCGCAGTTCCTCGGAGGAGTCCATCTTCTTCTCGGTGAAAGTGAACTTCATTTGTGACAACTCCTTTCCTTTAGGCATTGCCGCACAATCCGCCATCGGCGCCTCCTGGAAATAATGTGCCCTGACTTCGTCGCTTTTTTGAAATACACAATACGACTCACTTCGTCCGCTTGTATAAGTTCGCGTTAGCCAAATCAAAGATTTGGACGCTCACTTAAGTATTCCCGAAAAAAACTGTCATCGTCAGAACCCAATTATTCTCAGAATTCGCTCTCGCCGAATTCTGCGGTGTTGCCTTTATGCTATCAAAAAACGAAAGTCCGTCTTTTGCTGCTGTAATTATAACACAAGCGCGAAAAAAAAAGAAGAAGGATTTGGCAGGTGCGGAACAATCGGTGTTTTTACTGATTTTGGGATTGCCGTTTTGTACAGGTTACCAAAAAAACGGGGCGCGCGGCCCCTCCTGCAAAAAAGGCCACTCTGTCCGCAGGCGAAGAAAACCCCGGCCAGGTGCGGCTGAAAGGGCTTCGCCTGCGGTGCAGAATGACAGTTGTCTCAAAAGATCACGTTGCACTCCGGCAGCGCCATGCATAAGTTGTTGATATCTTCAAGCGAGAGGGGATTGCCCGAGATGCGCAGGGTTCGCAGCGAGGTCAGTCCCATGAGCGGCTGGAGCGAGCTGATCTGGTTATAGGAAAGATCCAGGTTTTCGATATTCGTCAGCATCGAGAGCGGCGTCACATCCGACAGAGTATTATAGCTCAGATTCAGACTTGTGACCGAATAGCGGCAGTCGGCAAAAACCAGCGGGTAGATATTGCTGATCTGATTGACGCTCAGGTCGATCTCCCGCAGATTGCCCAGCATCTGGATGCTGCTGATATCCGTGATCCCCTGCCCGATGATGCGCAGGGTGGTTGCGTCGTTCGGCACGAGGCGCCCGTCAAAATAGATGTCCACGCTGAAGGGAGCGTGGGAGACCTGACAGGCGGGCAGGCTCCTCTTCAGCGTCTCCACCGACGCCCCGGTGAGCCCGGGATTATCCAGAATGTTCAGGGTGCCGAGCGTCTGCAGGCCGTAGAGATAGGGAAGATCGCCGTCCTGCAGCCCCGTACCGTTCAGGCCGAGGGTCGAGATGCTCCTGAGTTTTCTGAGGCCGGAGAAGTCGTGGATGGGATTGCCGTCCAGATACAGGGTGCTGAGCCCCGTCATCATGGTCAGCGCCGTGGTGGAGCCGATGGCGTTATTGGACGCGTTGAGAAAATACAGCGCCGAGATACCCATGAGCGGCTTTAAGTCCACCACGTTGTTGGAGGAGATGTCCAGCCACTGGAGATAGGGCAGATTCATGAGCGGGCTCAGATCGCTGATCATGTTCCCGCTGAGATTGAGCCTTGTGATGTACTGGCAGCCTGCGAGAGCGGATATGTCCCAGATGCCCATGTCGCTGAGATCCAGATCCGTCACGTCGGAGGAGAAGGTGACCCCGCCGAAGCTGATGTCCTGCATCTCCTGCTGCGCCTTTTCACTGTGGATGGCACAGTTGGGCAGGGCCCGCGACAGATCGGAGAGCTGCGATTCGGTGATCTCAATGCCCTTGATGCTCAGGCTCTTGAGATTGTCAAGGCCATAGAGGGGGCTGAAATCGCGGATGGGATTGTTGTCAAGGTAGAGATTCCGGAGTCCCGTCAGCGCCGCGAGCGGCGCAATGTCCATGATCTCGTTGTCGCTGAGGTTCAGATTGACAAGGCCCCCCAGCGTGGCAAGCTGCGAAATGTTGCGCAGGGTGTTGCCCGCCACGGAGAGACTGTCAAGCCCGTAGAGCTGGGCGATCTCCATGAGAGTCGAATCGCCCAGATCCATGTTGTCCAGGACAAGGCGCGTGGTACTGACCGCGTATTCCCGCCCCGCCACAAATATCGTCTCATTCGCCTCGAGGCTTCTGCGCAGATTCTCCACCTGCTGTATGCGCGAGGCGATCGCAGGCTTGTTCAGATCCATCATACGCAGCACTTCGAGAGCTTTTGGATAGTTTTCCTGCGTCTGATAGCAGTCGGCCATGAGCAGCAGGCACTCCTCCGTCTTCTCCACCGAGGACGCCTTGCGCAGGGCGGCCAGCGCCCCGTCGTAGTCCTTGTTGTAGAAAAGCCGCTGGGCCTGGTTCATATAGTCGTTGTACCGGCGGTTGTCCACGATGCCCATGAGCACGACTGCCATGGCCACCACGAACACGGACGCCAGAAGCGTACAGAGCAGGATCGCACGTTTTTTGTTCGGCTTTCGCCTGACGGCCCTGCCGCCGGAGGCATAGGCCGCGCGCTTCGGCTCACTCATGCTTGTTCCCGTCGGCGCTCTCCCCGTCGGCCGGGTCCCAGGGTTCGGGCTCCAGTGTCAGAGAGGGCGAATAGCTCTCGTCCCAGTAGGCGCTGTCCGCCTCCTTCGCTTCGGGCGCGGGCGCGGGCGCAGGCGCCGGAGCCGGGGCGGGCGCCGGTACAGGCGCGGGCGCGGGAACAGGCGCAGGCGCAGGCGTCGGAGCAGGCTGGGGCGCGGGCGTCGGAGTCGGAACAGGCTGGGGCGCGGGCGTACGTTTTTTAAGCCCCATCCCGACGCAGAAAAGCGCCGCCATCATGCCGAGGACGCTGATTTCCTGCATGCCTTCCAGGAAGGTCACGGGATTGACCGTATCGCTGAGGCGTGGGAGATCCTCCACGAAGAGGTGGTAGAGAAACGGCAGGCCGAACAGGGGCGGCAGCAGCCATTTGGTGCGGATCCAGCCAAACACCGTCGCCGTGTAGACAACCGCGACCGTGAGATAGAGCAGGATGCAGAGCACCGTGTGGGTCCAGCTTGTAAAGCTGAAGGCCTTGTAAACAAAAAACACGACGCCCAGAAGCACGGGGATCACGGAGAGGAAGAAGCCCTTCTTCCCCAGCAGCAGAATGCAGAGCCCCAGCATCAGGCAGCAGCACACCGGCAGCAGCACCAGCATGATGAAGTTGACCCTGTCAGTCCAGAGTCCCCAGCAGCCGATGATACGAAACACAATGGTCTGCATGAGCAGGAGCATGGCGCTCTCTGCGAAGAAGCCGGTTTTGTCCAGATAAAATTTCACTCTTGCGCTGTCCTTCATTCGCTTTGCCGCCTTTCCCCAGATGCCGCAGCAAATGGGCAGAAATAAATGCAGTATGGAATTATATCATAATGTTCTCAGTTTCGCAAGTGCGGGGGAGCCCGTAGACGCGCCGCAGGGGGAACCCGTAGACGCGCCGCCGCGCTTCTGTTTTTGCCGACGCCCGGGAAGCGCTTGCATTCAGCGCAGCTTTTGACTATAATGACTATATGATGGCGAAACGCCGCAAGGCGTTCCGCCGAGCCGCCTTGCGGCTCAGCGCCGCAGATTGGCTGCGGCGCCCTATATTCATTGCAATGAGCATCGCGCGAATGATTATGAAATCATTCGCTGCCAAACTTGTCGTTTGGCGGCGAAATCAATCGAATCCTCGATTGATTTCACCGTGCGATGATCATTATAATGAACTTGATGAACACATAACGAAACGGAAAGCGAGTGCGGAAAATGGCAGATCATGTGAGCAGCTTTTTTGAACGCTATGACGCCGACAGCGCCCTGAGAAAGCGGGTGGAGGACGCCGTCGCCTGTTACCCCGGGAGTCTTGAGATCCGCGAATCGCTGGTGGAGGCGGTGCTGCTGCCCGTCGCGGCGGAGCTCGGCCTGCCCTTTACGGTGGAGGAGCTGCGCGCCTATGAGACGCGAAAGAAGCTCAGCCGCGTCAAACCCGATACGCCCATCGAAGAGGGCGAGGAGGATGAGGACGCGGATTTTGAGGGCTACTGGCTGCTCGACCGCGGATGGGAGAACGACGCCTCCGTATTCAAACGCTGAGCGCCGCCCGGTCTCATCCCCAGAAGCCGAAGCGGTAGTCCCGGATATAGCTGTCGTTTGCCGAAACGTGCCTGACCAGGCGGTAGGCCGTGATGAACATCACGACGACGAAGGCGAAAAAGGCCAGGGTCATGAAGCCGCCCCCGCTGCTCGCGGTAAAGTCATAGAAGCCGTGCAGGAGCGCCGGGATCAAAAGCGCGCGCGTGCGCATCCGTTTGGATCCGGGCAGATCCCCCGCAGCCTCGCGCCGCTTGGCCATGCCGTACCAGGTGCCCATAAAGACGCCGAAACAGGCGTGGCCCGGGATGGCCGTCACCGCGCGGATGAGGGCCGTGGACATGCCGTAGGCTGCGACATAGCCGATATTCTCCCAGAGGGCAAAGCCCAGGGACACAAACACGCCGTACACCACGCCGTCAAACTGGCAGTTGAATTCCGGATTCCGCCAGGTGCGCTTTTTGAGCAGGACGTATTTTGCGCCCTCCTCCGAAAAGGCGACCACGATGAAATACAGCAGGAAATCATAGAGCCTGGTCTCTTCCGCGAACACCGCGTTCAAAACCGCGATGCCGATCCGCTCCCCCAGGGAGGCGACAATGGTAGACAGGATACCAAAGAGGACCAGCGAGAGGAGCAGTCCCCTGCTCTCCTTCTCCAGACGGTCCGCCCGCTCGACCCGGACCAGCAGAATAATGGCCGGGATGACCGCCGCCGCGATCAGGACGGGGTTTAGTGTGATATACATTTTCTCTTCCCCCTGTGTTTATCTTGGGAACAGGATAGCATTTTATGCGCCGTAAATCAAGAAGGCCGCAAAACAAACAGGAAACACTCGGCGAAAAAGAGCCGATTGCGAAACCGTAATCTCACAATCGACCGGGCGAAAAAAGATAAAGGAGGACATCGTTATGGCAAACACCGTCGGACCGCTGCTCAAAGAGGCGCGCAGCAAGGCAAAGCTCAGCCAGGAGGCGCTCGCCTCCCAGATCGAAGGGCTCAGCGCCGCGGATCTCAGCAAGGCCGAGCGCGGAGAAAAGGAGCTCTCCCAGTCCGTGCTGCGGCAAATCGCGAAGATCACCGGGGTTACGCAGAGCTCTCTCGTGAACGCCGCAAAGGAGAGCACCTACGGCAGCACCCCCGCGGCAAAAAAGACAAGCGCTGCGTCGACCAAAAAGACAGACGCCTCTTCCTCTTCCGCGAA
Organism: uncultured Clostridia bacterium; assembly: GCA_946184165.1. Classification (GTDB taxonomy): domain Bacteria; phylum Bacillota; class Clostridia; order Oscillospirales; family Oscillospiraceae; genus Limivicinus. The sequence goes on from CAMHEN010000005.1 coordinate 41,344, forward strand.
GAAAACAGGCAGCGCTTCCAGCACGAAGAAGACAAGCTCATCCTCGAGCGCGAAGAAAACGAGTTCTTCCACGGCCAAAAAGGCGGAGCTTGAGCTGACGGCCGCCGAAAAGAAGCTCGTGGAGCTCTACCGCGCGGCAGACTCCGAGACGAAGAAAAGGGCCGTCGCCGTCCTCAAGGGCGAAGAGACCGACGCCGGGGACATCCTCACCACCCTCCTCGGCAGCGCGATGGACATGTTCGGGAAGAAATAAGCGCCAGTATCCGCTAATATATTGAAGACCGCCGGGGCGTCGCCCGGCGGTCCCAATGTGTAGACAAACCTCCACTCTCGTCATTCCGAGCCAGTGTCGCAACACTGGCGTGGGAATCCGTTCCTCGGTAGAATGTCTGATTTGATGCGGCTTTCGGGGAATACGGATTGCCACACCAGTGACGTCGGTCACTGGTTCGCAATGACATAAACGGACTTTGTCTACAGTCTGAGACCGCCGGGGCGTCGCCCGGCGGTCCTTTTTATTAGATCATCACAAAACTGTATGGAACGAAGGTGCACACAGCGCCTGAGGGACAGGCTCCCCTGAAAGGAGATTGTGTGCCGCCGCTGCCTGTGGCAGAGAAAGGCGGTACGGAATCTCCGCAGCCGCGCCTTTGGCGGGCCGTCGCGAAGCAGGCCCGGGAAAGGCATTGCGGCAAGGCGAAAAAGGCTGGCGCGGCGATTTATCGCCGTGACTGAGGGGTCAACCCCTCCGTCATCCGCCTTGCGTGAGACGGCGGATGCCACCTCCCCTTTCAGGGGAGGCTTTTTTACTCCAGCGGAGCATGTCCTTTGCCAGCCGCCGAAGCCGGGCCGCTCTCACGCGATCGGAAGGAAGCCGAAGCCGTTTCTTTCGGCGTAAGACTCCGCGGTGCTGCCGGGGACGCCGAGGATGATGAGGCCGTCCACCCTGTCAAAGGCGTCGGCGGCAATCTTAGCTGCGGCTGCCGGGATGGAAATATACCTGAGATGCGGGCAGTTCGCAAACGCGCGGGAGCCGATCGTCGCGGTCATGTCCGAGAGCTTCACAAAGGTGAACGCGCCGCCCGCGAAGGCTTCCCCGTCGATTTCCGTCAATGCCGCGGGGAGAATGAAGTCGGGCTGTCCCCAGATGGCGAAGAGCGTCACATTTTTCTCGGGCATATAATACCCGGTCTCACCGTAATCCGCGCCCGTGCTATTAGCCCAGCCGAGGAAGGTATAGCCCTCGCGTGTCGGCGTCGGGAGCGAAGCCGGGGCGTCTTCCGTGTCGGCCTCCCACTGGGCATAGAGCGTCACGCTCTCTTCCGCCGTGTAGCTGCCGCCGGGGGCATAGGCCGTGCCGCTGCCGTCAGCCTTCGTGTTCCAGCCGCTGAAGCTGTAGTCTGTGTAGCGTGTCGCATTCACGCGGCTGGGCGTAACGCTGCCGCCGTTCGCGTTCAGGATGATGCGGAAGTTTTCCAGTTTCTCCTCACGCTCGGGCTCCGTGTCGGAGAGGGCAAGGTCCCTCCCGGCATATTTTGTCTGACTGTCCGGCGCGCCTGTGCCGCCGTTTGCGTCGTAGGTGACGGTATATGTGATCTCCTTAAACGTAGCCGTCACGGTCACGTCGCCCGCGGGCATGGTGAAAGCGTTATCCGTCACGAGGATCTCCGTCTCGCCCTGCTTGACCGTCAGGGTATCCAGGAGATATCCGGCGTCGGGCGTGACCGTCAAGGTGACAGTTTTGGTGTCGAAGCAAACGCTGGATTCTTCTCCGTCAACAACAGCCGTAACAATTCCATTTGCGGTCTCGGGTATCGTGATGGTATGGCGGAAGCGCACAACATTTGTAAGCGCTTCATTGTTCGCTGCAATCGTGATGTCCGCCCACTGTGCCTCCGTTCCGGGATAAAACGCATCCTCCAGCCCGCTGCAGCCGTAGAAGGCACTGTAATCAATACTGGTCACGCTCGAAGGGATCGTCACGCTCGTCAGCCAGCTGCAGTAGGCGAAGGTAGCGTTGCCTATGCTCGTCACGCCCTCAGGGATCGTCACGCTCGTCAACCCGGTGCAGAACTCGAAGGCATAGTCGCCGATGCTCGTCACGCCCTCAGGGATCGTCACGCTCGTCAGGCCGCGGCATTCGGAGAAGGCATAGTCGCCGATGCTCGTCACGCCATTCCCGATCGTCACGCTCGTCAGTCCGCTGCAGTTCTGGAAGGCATAGCTGCCGATGCTCGTCACGCTCGCCGGGATCGTCACGCTCGTCAGTCCGCTGCAGTTATAAAAGGCACGTTCGCCGATGCCGGTGACGCCGGGCTGGATAACGACAGATTGAATATCCTCTTTGTTTCCGCGCCATGCGTCAGTGGAATTATAGGTAAAACCGTTCATATCTCCCTCACCGGAGATTGTGAGTGTTCCCGTCTCGTCCAGCACCCATGTCAGGTCTCCCCAGGTGCCGGAGGCAAGGGTCTCCACAAATGTCGCGGTCACGGTCACATTGCCCGCGGGCATGGTGAAAGCGTTATCCGTCACGGGGATCTCCGTCTCGCCCTGCTTGACCGTCAGGGTATCCAGGAGATATCCGGCGTCGGGCGTGATCGTCAGCATGACAGTGTCGCCCTCCGGCGCTCCTATCTTTTCCGTGGAGACGGTACCATTGGCACTCTCGGGTATCGTGATAGCATAGTGGCGGAAGCGCACAACATTTGTAAGCGCATTATTGTACCCTCTAATTGTGATGTCCGCCCACTGTGCCTCCGTTCCGGGATAAAAAGCATCCTCCAGACTGTTGCAGCCATAGAAGGCATAGATGCCGATGCCGGTCACGCCCTCAGGGATCGTCACGCTTGTCAGACGGGTGCATAAATAGAAGGCACCGTTGCTGATGCTCGTCACGCTGTCCGGGATCGTCACGCTCGTCAGTCCGCTGCAGCCATCGAAGGCAGAGCTGCTGATGCTGGTCACGCCATTCCCGATCGTCACGCTCGTCAGTCCGCTGCAGCCGGAGAAGGCCTCCTCGCCGATGTAGGTCACGCTCGAAGGGATCGTCACGCTCGTGAGTCCGCTGCAGCCGGAGAAGGCATCCATGCCGATGCCGGTCACGCTCGAAGGGATCGTCACGCTCGTCAGTCCGCTGCAGCCGGAGAAGGTGAACATGCCGATGCTCGTCACACCCTCCGGGATCGTCACGCTCGTAAGCCCGCTGCAGCCATTAAAGGCATAGTCGCCAATGCTGGTCACGCTGTCCGGGATCGTCACGCTCGTCAGGCTGCTGCAGCCAGAGAAGGCAGAGGTGCAGATGCTGGTGACACCCTCCGGGATCGTCAAGCTCGTCAATCCGCTGCAGCCAAAGAACGCATTATTGCCGATGCTGGTCACGCTCCCCGGGATCGTCAAGCTCGTCAATCCGCTGCAGCGGTTGAAAGCACCGTTGCCGATGCTGGTCACGCTTGCCGGGATCGTCACGCTCGTCAGCCCTCTGCAGTTTTCGAAGGCCCAGCTGTAGATGCTGGTGACACCGTCAGGAATAACATATTCTCCCTGCAGCCCTTCCGGTGCACGAATTATCGTATTTCCAGAAAAAAGTACACCATACGCATCGCTGTAATATACTGTATTATTCTCATCGACCCAGATTCCATTTAAGCTGCTGCAGCCATCGAAGGCAGAGCTGCTGATGCTGGTCACGCCATTCCCGATCGTCACGCTCGTCAGTCCGCTGCAGCCGTAGAAGGCATCGTCGCCGATGCTCGTCACGCTGTCCGGGATCGTCACGCTCGTCAGTCCGCTGCAGCCTTGGAAAGCATAGCTGCCGATACTCGTCACGCCCTCCGGAATTGTGACGCTCGTCAGTCCGTAACAGCTATTGAAGGCATAGTCGCTTATGCTCGTCACGCTTGAAGGGATCGTGAGATCTGTTATCTGACTATCATTGATATATAGATTATGTGCAATAATTAACGGGTTTGATTTGTAATTGGAAAACTGAATCTGGCACCAGGCTTCCAAGCTGCTGATATTGACAGCGGTCAGTCCGCTGCGGTCGTAGAAGGCATAGTCGCCGATTCTCGTCACGCTGCCAGGGATTGTCACGCTCGTCAGTCCGTAGCAGTAATAGAAGGCATAGTCGCCGATGCTCGTCACGCCGGGCTGGATAACGACCGCTTGAATATTCTCTACGTTTTCGATCCATGGAGAAACTCGTTCATTTTCTATACCTTCATAATATAAATCATAATAATAATCATACATTGCTCCTGTGCCGGATATGGTGAGTGTTCCCGCGTCATCCAGTACCCAGGTCAGATTATAGCCGCAGGTGCCGGAGGCAAGGGTCTCCACAAATGTCGCGGTCACGGTCACGTCGCCCGCGGGCATGGTGAAAGCGTTATCCGTCACGGGGATCTCCGTCTCGCCCTGCTTGACCGTCAGGGTATCCAGGAGATATCCGGCGTCGGGCGTGATCGTCAGCATGACAGTGTCGCCCTCCGGCGCTCCTATCTTTTCCGTGGAGACGGTACCATTGGCACTCTCGGGTATCGTGATAGCATAGTGGCGGAAGCGCACAACATTTGTAAGCGCTTCATTGTCCGCTCCAATTGCGATGTCCGCCCACTGTGCCTCCGTTCCGGGATAAAAAGCATCCTCCAGACTGCTGCAGTAATTGAAGGCATAGTCGCCGATGAAGGTCACGCTCGAAGGGATCGTCACGCTCGTCAGTCCGCTGCAGCCGTAGAAGGCACTGTAATCAATGCCGGTCACGCTGGCAGGGATCGTCACGCTCGTCAGTCCGTAGCAGTCACAGAAGGCATAGTCGCCGATGCTGGTCACACCCTCCGGGATCGTCACGCTCGTCAGTCCGCGGCAGTATTCGAAGGCACCGCCGCCGATGCTGGTCACGCTCGAAGGGATCGTCACGCTTGTAAGTCCGCTGCAGCCAGAGAACACATTATTGCCGATGCCGGTCACGCTCGAAGGGATCGTCACGCTCGTCAGACTGGTGCAACCGCGGAAGGCATATTCGCCGATGCCGGTCACGCCGGGCTGGATAACGACAGATTGAATATCCTCTTTGTTTCCGCGCCATGCGTCAGTGGAATTATAGGTAAAACCGTTCATATCTCCCTCACCGGAGATTGTGAGTGTTCCCGTCTCGTCCAGCACCCATGTCAGGTCTCCCCAGGTGCCGGAGGCGACGGTTTCCGCATAGGCGGCCGAATGGATCCCCGCCAGCAGGACCAGGCAGAGCAGCAGGGCCGGGATCAAACGCTTCGCAGTTTTCATGTTCTTCTCCTTTATCCGAAAAATCTCCTATACCAATTTGCTTAGTGGTCATGCGATACCGCGCGCGATACAATGCAGAATATGATTTGCCATTATCAGGATTATCATACCATAACTATCCAGCATCCGCAATCCCCAATTTGATAATCTATGGGACATTTTTGATAATCTATGGGACATTTTTGATAATCTATGGAACATTTTTTATCGTAAATATGCTGAAGACGCCCCGGCGAAATCGCAGAAGTACCGCAAATTCGTCAGGGCGCTCTTCGTGTACGCTGCCGGGGCGTCGCCCGGCGGTCTTTTATTGTGTTTTGTCGGCCACAAGCAGCGTGAAGCGGTTTCCCCCGCAGCGGCGGCAGCGGAGACTTTTTCCCCGGCCGCGCAGCATGAGCTCCACCGCCCGCCCCCGGCGGACGTAGCGGCTCTCCGCCCCGCAGGTCTCGCAGCGGATCAGGTACTTTGCCTGCTGCCGCCGAAGCTGGGCCGCCCTCCCCTGCTCCGGTGCGAGCCGCTTGGGATTGCAGCCGACAAGGCGGCACATGTCGCGCCAGACGCGGTCATGCCCGTGCTTCTCCCCGGGATGCAGCAGATAGACCGCGGCGTGGGCGTACTCATGGCGCACGGTGTCCCAGAACTGCTCGTCGTCCTCCAGGATGAGGGCCGAGAGCGTGATGCGCAGGGGCCCCACTCCCCGCGCCGGGGAGCGGAAGGAGCCGAGCTGCCGCACGGCACGGCGGGAAATCTTCAGTTCGATGCGGGAGGTATCCACCCCGACCAGACGGTCAAGGCGATCATATTCCCGGCGCACCTCCTCCAGGGTATGCACGTCACGCCTCCAGTCTGCAGGAGACGAGAGCCAGCGTCCCGCTCCGGAAGGATATCTCCACATCCGTGACAAAGGCGTTGCTCTGCCCCAGAGTGGTGGGACGGCGCAGCGTCACGTTCTCCGCCTCGTATTTGGCCCCGCGGATGGTGAGGCCCTCGACTGTCTCCGTCAGCGCGAGCAGCGAGAGGCTGCGGTCGGCCTGATACGGCAGGCGGTACAGGCCGGGGCGCAGGATACGGAGGAGGGTATCCTCATCCTCCGCCTCCGCCTCCATGCCGAGCCCGGCCGCGTACTCCAGCGTCTGCACATTGGAGAGCAGGTGGTCGAGCCGCCCGCCGAAGGCGCAGGCAAGGCGCACCGCCTCAAAGCCCTGTTCGGCCGCCCAGCGCACGGCGAGCATGGTGTCCGTGTCGTCCTTCTCCACGGGGTAGCGCAGCACCGGCACGTTCTCCGGAAGCGGCCCCGCAAAGGAGTCGAAGTCCCCGAGGATAAGGTCCGGGGTGATCCCCTCCCGCAGGGCGTAGGCAAAGCCCCGGTCGCAGGCGAGGACGAAGTCCCCCGCCGCCGGGCCGATGGGGGCGTAATCCCCGCCCGCAATGATCACACAGCGTTTCATGGTCTCCTCCGAAGCTGATTTTTATATGCGTATCGGGTTTAATCAGCAAACCGGCAAACTATTTCGTAGGGGTCGATCCCCGGATCGACCCGAGCCCCTGTTCACTGTACAGGCCATAAGGTTTCGGGCCGATGAGGGCATCGGCCCCTACGGAGCTAATTTTTTACCGTGCCGCCGTTGATTGAACATACGTTGTTGAGTCAAGCCGATACGCATATCGTTTTATAAACCCTATCACAGCGGCGCCGGTTTTGCAAGGGCCTGGCTTTTGTTCTTGTCTCGCGGACACCTGTTCTTTGTGCAATTTAACAGATTAAAGATTTGAAGCAACTTGCTTCTTCATCACTTCGCCGATTCTTACAAAAAAACTTGCGTTGGTTTTTTTCGGGTGCTATATTACCAATATCAGAAGAATACCTCTGACGCCATCAGGATCACAACAGGAAACCGACGGCCGAGGAACTCTGGAGAAGCTCCGCGCACCGGCGCCCGTTCCGGTCACGCTGCAGGAGTGCCGAAGGTGCAAGGCCGAAGGGCCGAATCTCTCAGGCAAAAGGACAGAGCGTTCAATCTTTTTGAGGTTGGACGGTTTATCCGGCGCCGCTGAGAATGCAGCGCCTTTTCTATTTAGGGGGATAACGGGCACGCATCACATAAGGGAGGAATACACATGAGTCTCAGTCAGTTTATCTCAACGATCGACGACATTGCATGGGGTCCCGTTATGCTGCTTCTGCTCGTCGGCACCGGCTTCTATCTCAGTTTCCGGATGGGCTTCCTGCAGTTCAGCCGCATCCCCTACTGGTGGAAGAATACCGCCGGCAAGCTCTTTGACAAACACCAGGCGGGCGCGGGCGAAGTCACGCCCTTCCAGGCCCTGACCACGGCGCTCGCCGCCACCGTCGGCACCGGCAACATCGCCGGCGTCACCGGCGCCATCTTTATCGGCGGTCCCGGCGCGGTTTTCTGGATGTGGGTCGCGGCCCTCGTGGGCATGATGACCAAGTACTCCGAGGTGCTGCTCGCCGTCCGCTACCGTGAGCGCAACGCCAAGGGCGACTGGGTCGGCGGCCCGATGTACTACATCAAGAACGGCCTCGGGAAGAACTGGGCCTGGCTCGGCAGCGTGTTCGCCGCCCTGGCGGCTCTCGCCGCCTTCGGCATCGGCAACGCCACCCAGGTGCAGTCCATCGCCGACGCCATCA